>JAVCDK010000148.1 GCA_030765865.1 Candidatus Celaenobacter antarcticus
AATTCAATATCAGGAATAATTCCCTGTGCCTGTTTATTCTGAACACGAAGTTGCTCTGCCTGTTCGATATCCTCGTATAAATATTCATAGAGTTGCTCACGGAAACGCACATTCAAATAGTTTTCCAGACCCAGCGCAAAAGGAGCATGAACCCGGGCTCCTCCAAATGAACTTTTTACCAACACCCTGTGCTTTCTTACATCAATTTCGTCAGAGTGTTCGTAAAGTGTAGAGTTCACGAAATATTTATTGAATTTCTTTGGGGGGAATGCTTCCTTCTGCAGGTATTCAACAACCTCTGTAGAGTCCTCTTTTGCCATAAGGGGCATGGAAATAGTATGATGGAATAAATTGGGAAAAGATGACAAGCGCTGTGGATATATATTTTTGTCGGGGACGACTTTAATTGTATCTTTTTGTTTCTCGTGTTCTTTTGTTAGATTTAGTGTATCAGCATAGGAAATTGTATCGACAATGCCGAGTTCCGGTTTTTCAATAAAGAGCGTATCGGTAGCAATGAGGAGTGTGTCTTTCTGTATTTTCCCGGTGCTGTCTATGACTTCGACTATTTTCTCTTGTGATTTCTCCTCACCTTCTTTGATGATGGTTTCTGCCTGTATCGCATTATGCTGCAGAAGTGTATAACCTGCTGCAACAAAAAACAGGATGCCGATAAAGAAAACAGATTTAGTCTTCATACCTACTCAACTTATTACTATCTTTACACATAATTATTCTAATATTTACGGTTTATTCCGTCAATTGGCGGTGTGCTCTCCATAAGCGAAAATTTGATAGTATCAAAGTATATAGGCTGTCTTCCTCTTTTGATTGCCAAAATGTCGGCTCATTCCCTTCACGGTCAATATTTTATTCAGTCTAAATATGTTTCTTTTGCTCTTTTTCATAGGAAGTTCTTGTATGAGCACATTGATTTTTCTCGTCAAGAAATTGATGATTGTTGACAAAACATCAGCAAAAAATAGTCTAATAACATTAAATCTCGGGAGGTGCTATGCGTCTGCTTATTCAGCGCGTGAACCGCGCATCTGTTTCTGTGGAAGGCACACTTATTTCAAAAACAGGAAAAGGATTGCTTGTCTTTCTGGGAGTCGGGCACAATGATACCGAAGCCCAAGCAGATTACCTTGCAAGAAAGACAGTGAACCTGCGCATCTTCGGGGATGATGAAGGTAAGATGAATCTCAGCGTGAAAGATATTGGTGGAGAAATTCTGCTCATTTCACAATTCACCTTGTATGCGGACACAAAGAAAGGTAACCGTCCCTGCTTTTCCGATTCTGCTCCTCCCGAAAAAGCAAAAGCATTATACGAATATTTTGGCAAGTCCCTCAACGAGCTTGGAGTTCCAACAAAACTTGGTAAATTTGGCGCACTTATGGAAATTGACCTTCTCAACTTCGGACCTGCCACCTTCTTTTTGGAACGCGAATAAAAAAAGCATTTTTGCTTTTTCAGAAATCGGAGATTTATTTGACAAATTTTCATAAAATTTATAAGTAGTCGTTATAATTGAATACTTGTATTTTTATGAAATTTTATTGGTGTTAGAGTTTTGATCGAAAAAGGATGATAAAAAATTGAGAGAGCAATATTTTGCTAAGAATGTGGAAAAGTAATGAAAAAAAATCTCAGTATTTGTGTACTTATCATTCTCGTCTTAGTGTCGTGTGCAACACGATCCGTCATAAAATTACAGCCCGTTCCCCCTTCCACAGAATGGTATATGGGAAGAAATATTTTAACAAAGACAGCAAATGGTATAACAGCTAATATCGTATTTGATATCGTAAACAGAAAACATGCGGTATTTCTCGTTGAAATAGTTAATCATTCCGATAAAGTTGTACTGGTTGATCCGAGAAAATTTTACTACACTCAATACCAAATATTGGAATCAACTAAGAATATATCTTCTGAAGTGCTGAGTAATAAGTTTTTTGCGAAGAATCCCGAACAAACCATATTGGAAATAGAAAAAGAAATTGCCCAAGAGAAAGCTCAATATGCAGAAGGAGAACTTGCTGATGCTGCTTTGGGATTGTTGGGATTCATTGGTTTTATAGCCCATATTGGTGAACGTAAAACACGTAAAGAAATGAAGGAAGATGAGAAACGATGGGAAAAAGAAAGGGAGAACGAAGAGAGGGAAGATGAGCGTCATGTACAAAATATCGAATATTTAAATCGCAAACTGGATACGTGGAGAAATACCACGATGCGGATTACCTCTCTACATCCAAATCAAGCAATGTGCGGCAAGGTGTTCTTTCCAAGATGCCTGAAAAAAGAGTTCGTTGTATTTCATTTTCCGGTTGGAGAATCTAAACTACAGTTCGTATATAAGAGAGAATTGCACTATCCGTAATATTCACACCAGATTTTCACTCCCAAAAACATTTCCAATTAACGGGTGAGATTTTTTATATTTATTCAACTTCTGTATAAAGAAATTATTCTTGGCAATTAATATTGTTATAGTATCAATAGAAACAAACATTCCAAAATCTTGACACGCTTTACCCCATCAGAAAATTTCCCCCTCAACATGAATAGTAACTCCTATCTCTTCGAAATTGGAACAGAAGAATTACCAGCTTCTTACATCCTACCTGCGATTACATTCTTGCAGAAATATTTTTCCTCACAACTACAAGAAGCTCAACTTGATTTTGAGAAGATCAAACACTATTCCACTCCGCGCAGATTATGTATAATGATAACCGGTCTTCCCGCAACTCAAGAAGATTCTTCTGAAGAAATCGTGGGACCTCCTAAGCGTATTGCTTATGATGAACTAGGCAATCTCAACAAGGTTGGATTGGGATTTCTTAAGAAGCATGGTCTTGAAGAAAAAGACATCGTTATTAAAGAACTTCCAAAAGGCGAGTATCTCAGTGTTATAAAACACATAAAGGGAAAACAAACCCACGAAGTTCTCGGCACCATTTCCGTTGAAGTCATTCCAAAAATTCCCTTCCCGAAAAAAATGCATTGGGGAAATGGAACACTACTGTTTGCACGTCCAATACGTTGGCTTCTTGCACTGTATAATGACAAGCTGCTCAAATTTGAGATCGATGGAATAACCAGCAACACATATACTTTCGGAAACCGTTTTAAGAAATTACATAATAATATTAATGTATATATAATTAATAAATATATTCTTTTATTAAAAGAACACTTTGTTATTGCAGACAGAAATGAAAGAAAGGCACAGATCAAACAGGAAATTCAGATTGCTGCTGCGGAGATCGATGCCACACCTGTTGAGAACCCAGAACTGCTCGATACTGTGACCGACCTGGTTGAATATCCATCTGTTATCGTGGGAACCTTTGACACATCATTTCTTTCCCTGCCCCCAAAAGTGCTTACAACCACACTTTCAGAAACACAAAAATCCTTCTCCGTTCAGAATAAAGATAATGAAATTATGCCCTTTTTCATCGGCACTGGGAATAGCAATCCTGACACGATAGACAAAGTACTCTACGGCAATGAACGGGTCATCAACGCACGGTTGAGCGATGCGAAATTCTACTTTGATACAGACAAAAAAATACCGCTTGCAGCACGAGTAGAAAAGCTGGAAAAGATCACTTTCATAAAAAATCTCGGCACGCTTTTCGATAAGATCGAACGAATGAAATCTCTTGGAAAATGGTGTGCAGATGTTCTTTCATACGAAAAAGATAAGATCGAAAGAGCGGTTTACCTGTGCAAATCCGATCTGACCACACTTATTCTTGGAGAAAAGGAATATACCAAATTGCAGGGCTACATGGGCTGGCAATATGCCTTGAATGATGGCGAAGACAAAGAAGTTGCACAAGCACTATTCGAACAATACCTGCCGCGTTTCAAGGATGATGTTCTCCCTGAGACAAAAACAGGAACCATTCTCTCGATCACTGATAAAATGGATACAATTGTCGGATGTTTCTCGATCGGATTACAACCCACCGGCACAAGCGATCCTCTCGGGATAAGGAGAGCAGGAAATGGGATTATTTCCATCCTCGCAGAAAATAATCTGACCCTGAACCTTGATAATTTTATCGACGAAAGCATTACCACTTTCAAAAAACCTGATAAAGGTTTGAGAGCTGAAGTAATCGAATTCTTTCTTCAAAGAATACGTAAGTACCTTGAAAATTCGGGAATCGATTACGATGTGATAAACGCAGTAATTGAAGCAGATCATACAGATATTCCCGATTTGATGATACGAGCCAGAAGTCTGCAGGAATTTAAATTGCATGAAGATTTCAAAAATTTCATCATTGGATTTAAAAGAGCGTCAAATATTCTTGAGAGCTCACAAATGATCGTTCCCTTGAATGAAGCGCTCTTTAAAGAAAAAGAGGAATCCCAGCTCTATCAAAAACTGGTCGGGATCATACCCCATTATGAAGCTCATTTTGAAGAAAAAAACTACAATGCCTGTTTTGATGACCTAGTAGAATTAAAAGATTTTATTGATACATTTTTTGATAATGTGATGGTCATGGTAGAGAATGAGCAGCTTCGAGAAAACCGCATGGCACTTCTTCGTATGATCCATTCTACATTTGTCAAAACTGCCGATCTATCCAAAATAGTGTATGAATTGTAATTATCTGGAGACGTAATGAATACTTTACTTTCACACCGCGCTCGTGCGATCAAACCATCCCCCACACTAACCGTTTCTGCCCTTGCCAAAAAAATGAAAGCGGAAGGACATGATGTGATAAATTTCGGGGTTGGCGAACCGGACTTCAATACGCCCGATTATATAAAGGAAGCAGCAAAAAGAGCGCTGGATGAAAATTTTACTCACTATACTGCCTCTGCTGGAATTCTTGAACTTCGTGAGGCAATTGTAGAGAAATTCAAAAAAGACAATGGACTCGATTACACGGCAGATCAGATACTTGTTTCTCCCGGAGCGAAAGCTTCGATCATTCATATCCTCCTCGCAATATGCGATCCCCGCGATGAAGTGCTTATCCCATCTCCCTACTGGGTGAGCTACACATCACAGGTAGAAATGGTTGACGGACATCCAATCCTGCTTCCCACAGATATGAGCACAAATTTCAAGATCACAGCCCAACAGCTAGATGAGGCACTTTCTTCATTGAGCAATCCTAAAGCGCTCATTTTAAACTCACCGAATAATCCTACGGGAAGTGTCTACTCCAAAGAAGAACTGCTTGGTATAGCAGAAGTATGTGTGAAACATAACATTCTTATTATTTCTGATGAAATCTATGAGAAACTCATTTATGATGGTGAAGAGCACGTATCTATTGCATCGCTTTCCCCTGAAGTAAAAGAAATCACAATTGTGATAAACGGCGTTTCCAAAGCATATGCCATGACCGGCTGGCGTCTCGGATACGCTGCTGGACCATTAGAGCTCATTAAATATGCAAGCCGTATCCAAAGTCATACGACATCGAATGTAAATTCTATGACACAGAAAGCTGCCATCGTTGCTCTCACAGAGAATGACGGTAGTATTGAGAAGATGCGACAACAGTTCGAGAAGCGAAGAAATTTTCTTGTGAAAGAATTGAATAAAATCCCAAATGTAAGATGCACGCTTCCCAAAGGCGCTTTTTATGCAATGCCCGACATTTCCTATTATTTACAAAATAATAAAAAGAATATCACCTCCTCGGCAGACTTTTGCAACTACATTCTGAAAAATTATTTTGTTGCAATTGTTCCCGGCTCAGCTTTCGGAGCAAACAATTATGTCCGCTTTTCATATGCAAATTCCATGGAGAATATTGAAGAGGGACTGCAGCGCCTTGCTGAGGGTTTGAAAAATATTATATAATATGTCTTTTTTCACTGATGAATGGAAAAAACGAAGAGACTATCGAAATAAAGACCTCACTTCGATCTGGAAACTCATTATTAGAATCATACTGTTGATATTGCTAATCCTGCTTGTCCGTTTTTTTTCTACAGGAGGAGTTTCAAAATTCTGGGACTACATTCTTAATGATAAGAACAAACCTGCCACTGTGATAATTGAAGAAATGGATACAGAATAATGAGTTTACTGGTCGTTGGTTCTATAGCTCTTGATAGTATTGAAAATCATCATGGAAAAGTGCACGATGTGCTTGGTGGTTCTGCAGTATATTCATCGGTTTCAGCAAGTTTTCTTTATGATAATGTTTCCATCATTGGCGTAGTCGGACAGGATTTCCCCAAAAAGCATGTGGAACTCCTGGAGAAGCACGGAGTGAATACATCGGCTTTACATTTTGCTGATGGAAAAACTTTTCGTTGGAGAGGACGTTATGTGAATCTCAATCAAGCTATTACGCTGGAAACTCACTTAAATGTTTTCGAGAAGTTCAACCCGATTATTCCTGACGATCTGCGCGATTCCCCGTTTGTATTGCTTGGAAATATCGATCCGGAAATACAGCTTAATGTAATATCTCAGATGCGAAAACCAAAGATCATTGCTGCGGATACAATGAACTACTGGATCATCAAGAAACTCGATAAATTAATAGAAATGTTTAAACATATTGATATCCTTTTTATTAATGATGAAGAAATCCGTTTGCTCACACAGGAACATTATTTATATGATGCATACCAGAAGATACTCACATACGGACCAAAAATCGTAGTCGTCAAAAAGGGAGAGCACGGCGTGATGGTCGTAAAGAAGGATTTTTATTTCTTTGCTCCGGGCTATCCGCTCAAAAAGGTTCTGGACACAACCGGTGCGGGAGATTGCTTCTCGGGTGGTTTCATGGGTTATCTTGCATCATGCAAAACACTCAATGATAAAACTCTGAAACAGGCAGCCATCATGGGAACGATCACTTCAGCATTCGATGTTGAAGGTTTCAGCTTAGATGCCCTCACAAAGCTTTCAAAGGAAAAAATAAAATTGCGCTTTGACAAGCTTAAAAATTATACTCAGTTTGAATAATGAAAGGTAAAATGAATTATAAGAAAGCTGGTGTTGACATCAGCGCAGGCGAAAAAGCCGTAGAGTTGATAAAACCGCTTGCAAAAAGCACTTTCTCAAAAAATGTGGTCATGGACATCGGTTCCTTTGGTGCGCTCTTCAAACTCGATCTATCAAAATGGAAGCAGCCGATTTTGGCATCAAGCACAGACAGCGTCGGCTCAAAAGTGCAGGTTGCAAATCTAGCACAAAAATGGGACACGGTCGGGCAGGATATTGTAAATCACTGTGTGAATGATATCCTCACCCAAGGTGCATTTCCGCTATTTTTTCTCGATTATATTGGCATAGGAAAAGTTATACCTCAGCATGTAGAAAAAATTATGAAAGGGCTTTCTCTTGCGTGCCGGGAAAATGACTGCGCTCTTATCGGTGGAGAACTTGCAGAAATGCCGTCTCTTTATCAGAAGGATGATTTTGATCTCGTCGGCACCATTATCGGCTGTGTTGACGAAGAGAATGCAATCTCAGGCAAGACAATTTCCGATAGCGATGTACTACTCGGGTTCTCTTCAACCGGACTTCATACTAATGGCTACACGCTCGCTCGTAAAATCGTATTTGATCTGCTTAAGCTCAAACCGGATTCATATATAAATGAATTGGGAAAAACCATTGCAGAAGCACTTCTCGCTGTGCACAGGTCATATTATCCTATCCTTAAACCTTTTATTGACAAGCGCATTATTAAAGGACTTGCACATATCACTGGTGGAGGTATCCCGGGAAATCTTAAACGAATAATTCCTGGAGGAATGTCCGCAATTGTGAAAAAAACGTCGTGGGAAGTCCCCTCTCTCTTCAATTTTCTTCAGCAGGAAGGGCGGGTTGATGAAGACGAGATGTACCGGGCTTTCAATATGGGAATTGGCATGATCGCTGTAGTTAACAAATTAGAGGCGAATACGATTCTTGAGCAAACTGATGCCCATGTGATCGGTACTATTATAAAAGGTGTACAGAAAGTAGTTATTATATAATGAAAGAAACCTGGCGTTTTATTAATTCCGGAAAACTCAAATCCTATGAAAACATGGCGATGGACGAAGCGATCCTATTCGGAATTATCAATAAAAATGATCCACCTGCAATTCGTGTATATGATTGGGACCCACCAACTGTTTCTTTTGGGTATCATCAGAAAATAAAAGAGCATATTCTACCGGACAAGGTAAAAGAGTATGGTTTCGGGCTCGTGCGTAGACCGACAGGCGGCAGAGCTGTGCTTCATTATGATGAAGTTACGTACGCTATTATTTCCAGAACCGATGGAATCCTTGCAGGTTCGGTTTTGGAATCCTATCGAAAGATAGGTGAAGTACTACTCGCCACACTCCGGGAGATTGGTATTGATGCGAAGATGCAGAACAGTATGCCTTCTGACAAAGAGCAGAAAATTTGGGTAAATCCCTGCTTTACAAGCGCATCTAAATACGAAATAAATTATAAAGGCAAAAAGATAATCGGCAGTGCGCAAATCCGCAAGGGTAATGCCCTGCTTCAGCATGGCTCAATTTTACTTAATCACAATCAGGAGCTTATGGCAGAGCTGATACCCACAAATAGTAATAAAGAAAAAGAAATAATAAAGAAATTGTTGTCAAAAAAAACGATTGCAATAAATGATGTAATCGCAAAATCCATGCATTTCAATGACTTTGTAAATATCCTAAAAAATAATTTCCAAAAACATTTTGGAATATCCTTTTCTGAAAATGGAGATTTGACCCAATATGAGAATCAATTGTATGAAGGTTTCAAAAATAAGTATATCATCAATGAAATGTAATGTTTTGTCGAAGTAAAAAAAAGTTGACATATGTTTTAACTCACTCGAAATTAGCCCCGTGTCTTAGTACCTAAGGCCAATTTTTTATGAAGGGAGAAGCTATGAAAAGGTACGTATTTGCTTTTATATTCGTTGTGCTTTTTTTCATGGTAGCCGTGCTTAATGCAGGAACCACTGGTAAACTTGCTGGCCGTGTTACTGATGTAGATTCAGGAGAACCCGTTATTGGTGCGAATGTACTCATTATTGAAAAACAGATGGGTGCGTCCTCGGACGACAAAGGTCGTTTCATGGTAATAAATATTCCTCCTGGCACCTATGAGATTAAAGCTTTCCGACTGGGATATCAGGCAGTCACTGTTACGGGTGTCAAAATCAATCTGGATTTGACCACAACCCTGAACTTTGAGCTCAAAAGTACTGATACCGAAATCGAAGGTATCACCGTGAGAGCGGAACAGAGGCTTGTTGAGAAGGACATTACCGGTTCAGAGAAAATCATTACAGCTGAAGACATTAAACAAATGCCGGTTCAGTCCATACAGGAAATCGTTGCTGTTACTGCAGGCGCTGTCGGATCTGGAGAAAATCTCCATATCAGAGGTGGTCGTGCAAATGAGGTAGTATATACTGTTGACGGTATGTCCGTTTCAAATCCTGTAGATAATGGATTTGGAATGCAGCTCGATATGGACGCTGTGGGAGACATGTCTGTTCAAACAGGTGGCTTTACCGCAGAATTCGGTAACGCACAATCGGCTATTATTAACCTTGTTACCAAGTCGGGTGGTCCTGAATACTCAGGAAAATTTGAAGTAAGCTCTGACCACATTTTTGATGAGGGAAGCAATGAAGACAAGGTTAAATTCGCTATTGGCGGACCAATTATTCCTGCCGGTTCACAGCATCAAAGAGATAAATTTACTTTTTATCTAAACACGACCGGCGCATGGACTGATGGACGTTACAAAGATTATTATTCACTTGAAGAAGATAATCCTTTATACGATCCATTGGGGCAATTATCTTATTTTGGCTTCGGAGATTTATTACATTACGTCGATCAAATTAATTCTATTGCAGGAGATAGAAAGAAGGTCTGGCTCTTTGATGTTGGTGACAGACATGTTAACAACTATCAGGCAAACCTGAAAACTAAATTCCAAGTCAGTCCTACTGTTAAATTAACTGCTGCAGTACGAGGTGACAGAGAAACTAATCTTCCTTTCAGTTACTTGAATAGATTGTCACTTCGCTACATGAACCACTGGACTACCGAGCATAACCAGGTAGCGTTAACGTGGGATCACACTCTCTCTCCAAAAATGTTCTACACACTCCGTGCAAGCCGCTTTGAGACAAACATTGATCTCAACTCCGGTGTAGACAGAGATTGGTATTTCGAATCACAAAATACCGACTGGAATAATCCTACATGGATTGATTCTCCAGATTATGATAATTTCGGTGTACACGTTCCTGGTGCAGAACTAAATGAGGTTGTCGAATATTATGATCAATTACATAACGAACAACCAATTCCCTTTTTCTCCAATCCCGGAACTCATGCTGGTAATTTCTGGAAAGATCAAACCATTACGTACACACTGCGAAGTGATTTCACCTATCAGATAGACGAGATACATCAAGCCAAAACCGGTCTTGAAATTATGTTTAACGAGATTTATAAAGACCGTTTAACCAGTCCATGGGAAATTGACGATGCAAAAAAATTACCAAATTATCTTAAAGGTAAGGATGTTGATACAACAGGGATGCACATACCAATCGATTCTCTCTCGTCCTATGGTTATCTAGGTTGGGATGGCAAAATATTTACCAAAGAAGATTTCCAAAATGGCATTCATTTTGCTGGTGGCGAAGTTGACGGTTATAAAGCATATCCATGGCAGGGTGCTTTTTATCTGCAGGATAAAATGGAATGGGAAGGCATGATCGTTAATGCCGGTATGCGTTTCGACTTCTGGTATCTCGGAGATAAATATCAGGTGAAAAGCGATACGACTGGTGAATATATCGATGCAAAATGGGATGAAGTAGCCTATATCGTTGATGACGGCAGCGGTGGATTTATGACCAAAACAGAAGATGTTAAGAAATTCCAGCTCATGGTTAGCCCCCGTTTGGGTGTGTCTCATCCTATCACAGAAAAGGACGTGCTGCACTTTGCATATAACTACCAATCTCAGCTTCCACCGATGCAGTATGTGTTCACGAGTGCAACTCCGGAAGCCGGACAGGTCGGCACTAATGTTGGTAATCCAAACCTCAAACCCGAAACAACTATTACCTATGAAGTTGGCGTCGAGCATCAGATGGGTGAGGATTATCTCCTGGATGTAACACTTTTCTATAAAAATATTTATAACCTTGTCAGTATTCTTGATAATGACTACGCGCTCTTGCCCGACAGTATTGCTCAGGCAGGACGACAATACTGGCTCTATATTTCTGAAGACTATGGCAGCGCTCGCGGTGTAGAGCTTACTCTTCGAAAACGCTTCAGTAATTTCTGGGGCGGCACTATAGGTTATACCTACTCATGGGCAAACGGACGTAATTCCGGCGCTCATGAAGCACGTGACAACCTGCGGGAATTCCCTCTTACCTGGGATATTCGTCATAATGCATCTGTGAATGTAGATTTCAGAATTCCTGAGGATGAAGAATTTTATCTACTCGGTTTAAAAATGCCTGATAAATTCTATGCCAGCTTGCTTTGGAGAATTCAATCCGGTGCTCCATATACGCCCCTTACACCTGATCCTGACAGTAATGTAGAATTAGAAACAAATTCCGACAGACTTCCCTGGACAAATTCCGCTGACCTGAGGGTCAGCAAGTCCTTCAAACTTTTTGGAGATACACAATTCAGTATCTTCGTTAACATATCAAATTTATTTAATACTCTAAATATCAATTATGTAGACGCAAAAACTGGTGAAACACCGGATAAAGGAACCCTGACCTATTGGGATACCTATGATTTGAATCATGACGGCAAAATTGTAGGACCTCCGGATGGTGATGAAGACGTCACTGGCGCTGCAATATACCTTGCCGGTCTATCCAATCCCAATATTTATTCTGTAGGTCGCAGAATTTCCTTAGGCATAAAATTTGAATGGTAAAAATTAAGGAGGATATACAAGTGTATACCAATAAGAAACTCAGAATTCTATTCTTGGCATTATTATTAGTTGGCATGTTTGTCGGCAATCTTTGTGCACAGGAAGCAGTGACAGCTGAAGACACAACAGCTATCGTTGAAGAAGCAGTTGTGGTTGAAGAAACAGCACAAACTGGAGGTATGGAAGCCTTTGCACGAAAAATTGTTGGAAGCGGCTTAGTTGACCTTTTTATCAAGGGTGGATGGGTCATGTACCCGATGCTCATTTTGGTTATCTGGGCATTAGCAACTTCAATTTGGAAGATCATTTCCCTTCGTTATGCAAAAATTTCTGTTCACGATTTCTTAGCCAAACTTCTCCCTTTAGTAAAAGACAAGAAATTCGATGAGGCAACAGAACTTTGCGCAAAAACCCGGGGTCCTGTTGCCAGTGTCCTTCATGCCGGGTTGCTAAAAGCAGATAAGGGATCCGAAGAAGTGGAAAAAGCAGTCGAACATGCTGCTATCCTTGAAATGTCTTTCCTTGAAAAAGGGCTTATTGCTCTAGCCACAACCATTAACCTCGCACCCATGCTTGGTTTCTTGGGAACAGTTGTTGGTATGATCCAGGCATTTGAAGCTATCGCTGCTGCTGGTGAAGTTGAACCTACTATTGTTGCAAGCGGTATATCAGTTGCTTTGATCACCACAGCATCAGGTTTGGCTGTTGCTATCCCAATTCAGTTGTTCAATAACTTCTTTGTCTCAATTATTGATGGTTTGATAATCGACATGCAAACAGGTTCGGAAAAACTGACCGAAACCTTATCAGAAATTAAATAACAGTGTTAGGAATTGAGTTAGCATGAACATTGTAAAAGCAAAAAAACCGCGTCTCACTCCTAAGATTCCTACATCCTCAATGGCCGATGTGGCCTTTCTTTTGCTTGTTTTTTTCCTGGTTACTACAAAATTTGACGTGAAAGAAGGACTTGGCTTGGTACTTCCTCCACACACCGAATCGGGTGGCAAAAAGGTAAAGATCAAGAAGGAGAACCTTACAAAGATCAAGGTGAACAGAAGAGGAGATATTGCTGTTAACGATGAAATTGTTACTCCTGTTGAACTTGAACGTATCGTAAATGAAAAAATCATTGAGAACCCTAAAATGGTATTTGTGCTTGAAGCTGACAGAAGAGCAAAATACGAAATGATGGTGCGTGCACTTGACAGATTGCTCGCTGCCGGCGCACAAACCGTTTCACTTTCTACCAGATAAGAGGCACTATGGCAAAAATAGTTAGAAAAACAAAGGTCGCTTCTGAAATACCTAACGCTTCAATGTCCGATATTGCCTTCTTACTACTGATATTCTTTATGGTTTCTACCACATTTGTAAAAGAAAAAGGTCTGAAAGTCAATCTTCCTCGAGCGCAAGCCGTTCAGAAAATCAACAGACGAAATGCAGCCACTATTTATATCAGCCGTTCAGGTCTTATCTCTATTGATGATTTTGCAACACAGGTCAGTCAGATCCAATTCGTGATGCAAAGTAAGATTGCAGATAATCCAGCAATGATCACTAGTTTTAGAACTGATAAAGATACTGAATATGGCATTATGGTAGATGTGATGAACGAGTTAAAAAGAGCAAATGCTTTGAGAATATCCTTTGAAGCGCGGAAATCTAGGTAACGTAACATAAATATACTAAAGGTTTTATATTATGCAAAAGAAATCTGTTAATACTTACCATGATTGGAAAGATGTTGCGAGTTCTTTCTATGAGAAATCATTATCTCTCGCACTTCTTTTGCTGCTTTTCACTTTTTTGGTGTTTCCAAAGATCGAAGTGAAACCCTATCAGCATAAAGCAAAAGAAATCCAAACCATTGAGATACCACCTGAAGTTCGACAGAAATTCAAACCACCCGAAGAAGTAAAACCTATTATTCCTCTGACAATTGAAGAAGGTGATATGAGTGAAGATGAAGATATTGAAGAAATCGAAACTATCGGACCCACTACTCTTGATCTCACCAAACCACCTCCTGTTTCCAGGGAAGGTACTACTCCTAAATTCGTTGTTCACGAAGAAGAACCTATTCCTATTAAAAAAGTCAGGCCGGAATATCCTCAGTTCGCCCGAAATGCCGGTATTGAAGGTAAGGTGATAGTTCGCGCAGAAGTTTTTGAAGATGGTAATGTTGGTGCTATCGAAATCGTTAAGAGTTTGCAGTCCGGTCCTGGTGGTTTGGACGAAGCAGCGATTCAAGCAGTTAGACAATGGACTTTCATACCTGCAAAAAATCAGGGTAAACCTGTCGCAGTATGGGTTATCTTTCCGATTACATTCCAGTTATAAAGTTGTAATATAATATGAAAAATAAAATTTTAATGAAGAAAGTAGGAGGTAATAATATGCGCTCTAAAATTGGTTTCCTGCCTGTTTTTCTGGTAGTTCTCCTCATGCTGATGCTCTCAAGTACTTTTCTTTGGGGTCGATCAGTAAATGGTGGCTCCGGCGCAGACAAAAGACTTGATATCTTTCACTATCACAATGTCGGAAACATATGGTTACGAATAAGTAACTATGGTTTCTTTGGATCAGGCGATGACGTTGTCCCGCAATGGCCCTCCCTGGAATATCCGGGAGGATCTGGTATTGACTATCTTTACCAGGGCGCTTTGTGGTTCGGTGCTTGTAAACAACGCAGAAATGACTTCGGACAGATGCTGTACTGGCAAGACGCTGCACAAGAAACAACTGGCACCGCTAATATGGGTTTCGGTAGAGCCATTGATACTCTCGTGACTGTCGGCTTTGATGGTGATGCTGATTACTATGAATTCTTACCAGCGTACAATCCGCTTGAAGAAAATGTTCTCGGACCAACGTATGATATCTACAACCTGAGCGATGGTGTGGTTGAATCATCAATACGTGACCAATTACAAGGTGAAGATGATGATGGCGATGGAAGGATCGATGAAGATCCTGCTGGTTTTGCATTCCCTTATAGAAGTACTGTGCCCGATCAGTTCAGCACATTCCTGCCGGGTGATAACTTCTATAGAGGTGTTGTTCCAAGAACGCAATGTGAACCGGCCGAAATCCTTGCAAATATTGATATCTGGTTCCCACTCGGTTTCCTTGAACTGGGATATGAAGATCCGGACAGCATATATAACTTTGCTCAAACTCAGGACGATGACGGAGATCTTCTTCGTGATGAAGATGGTTATCCTATCTCAGAACAGGATTATCTTGGATATTATTATGACTACAGTCCATTTGGAACTCCCGGAGAAAGAGTAAAAGAATCATCATCCTATTCTCAAGAGCATATACCAAATAATATTCGAGTACGCCAGGTAAGTTTCCAGTGGAGTTATGAGTATATCAAAAATTTGGTATATGTTGAGTTTGATATTACTAACATGAATCCTATTGACACTCTTTTTGACTGCGCAATGGCTGTATATATGGATTGTGATGTAGGTCCACAGGCGTGGGGTGCTACATCACGTGCCGGTGAGGACATAAGCAGTTATGTTCCCGGTGAAGGATACGAATTTGCCTACACCTATGATGCTGACCAGGATGGAGGTCTCACCACAGGATATATTGGTGCTCGTGTGTGTTCTCCTGACCCAGAACAGTTGGAATTTGCCTGCTGGACATGGGAAGTCGGTGATGGTCCCACACATAATGTCCCTAATGCGGTTCGAAATGAAAAGTATTGGTTGATGACACACAACACAGATTCCTTTGATCTTAAATTCACTTCCCTTCGCGAGGACCCCGGTGCTCAACTTAATGATCCTGTAGATACTCGATTCCTCTTCGCATTCTATGGTGATAAGCAAGGTTTCGTTGCACCTACAGACTCAAGCTGGAACCTTAAACCCTACGAAACAATGAAAATCGTTATTGCAGTTTTCCCCGGTGAAGACATTGAAGAACTTAAAAGAACTGCGGTGTGGTCCAAAACACTGTATGGTGAAGCACAAACTCTTACAACAGTGGTGCTCCCTGATACATTTAAACACTATGAAGCACCCGGTCCACCTGATATACCAAACATGACACTTGACCAATCTCAGAACGGTGATACTATTTTTGTCTACTGGGATAACCGCTCCGAGTTCACCGTTGATAGAATGACACTCACAAAAGAATTTGTCGGCTGGCAGAACACTATTCCATATCTTGACAGCTATATCAGTAAATACGATGAGCAGTTAGCTCATTATGGATATTTCCCGGAAGAATTTGATCCTGACCATTGGAATGGTGGCGGATATAACATAAATGCAAAAGTCAACCCATGGACTGCATACAGATTGAGACATGACTTCCAGGGCTACTCTTTGTGGAAAGCTTCCAACTCCGGTGAACAGGATGCTTATATGCAATGGGACCGCTGGGATAAGGTCGATACACCTCAGGATATAAGAGACTATAATGTCTGCATGAATCTTCCTGTTGACAGTATGAATGTATCATACGGCGGTCAGCTTGGTATCAATAATGGACTTCCGATGAAATATACTGTCGGTACTGATCCTACTGAAGATATTATCTATACTGCGGACAGCACTGTATATTGGACTGACTACTATCATCTCGACTCACTCTATTCTTTTGTAGAAATCGTCATTGGTGATATAGTATATGGAATTCCGATGTATAATGTACTGGATAGTGCTGATGTGGATGTCACACCCTATGCTCATCTTCCGGAAAATGAAAGACACGATAAAGAATCTCTTCTCTTTAAAAATCCCGCTATAGGTGATGAATTATATCTTTGTCTTTATGATGATAAATTAATCCCTCTTCCAGAGCATCTTGGACAGGCACATCCAGAAGGATTGCTTGAGATGAAAAAGAACAGACTTTCACGAAGATACTATGTAAATGAAATACTCTATCCGGAAAAGGGAGTTGAAAACTACTTTGCTGTCAGCTCCTTTGATAGAGGTATTCCTTCGCAGAGTCTTCAGGCACTTGAGTCAGGTAAAGATGGAAACCGGATAACTGTCTTTGCCGGTCCGTCTGCTGCTTCCAATCTCGATGATGTCTATGTCGTGCCAAATCCTTACCTTGGACAAAGTAAGTTCGACGGAAGGCGTGATAAAGATGAGACCGGTGATAGAAGCAAACGTATATGGTTCGTAAACCTTCCAGAGAAATGTACAATTAAGATCTATACTCTTGCCGGTGACCTTGTTGATGAAATCGAACATAGTGGTATGTCAACTGTTGATGTTATCAATCCTAGTAAAGCAACTCATACTGGTATTGCCCCAGGTGGAATGGAACCTTGGGATCTCCTCTCAAAACATGATCAGATCATTGCAAGTGGTGTGTACTTATATTCTGTAGAAGATCATGCGACTGGTAATGTTAAAGTCGATAAACTTGTTTTAATTAAATAAAGGTGGTTAACATGAAAAGGATAATTTTTGTAATATTGGCCCTTTTACTTATACCAACCTTGGTTCAAGCTGATATTTTTGC
>JAVCDK010000149.1 GCA_030765865.1 Candidatus Celaenobacter antarcticus
CACCTTGGGATCGGTCTTCTCAAAATCAATATAATTTTTCAGCAAAAATTCAAGGTGGATTTTCTGTTTGATGGAACCCTTAACAAGTGTATAATATAAATTATGATCCTGCTTTGATGCGAACTTTGAGGAAAAGCGAGCCAAGACCTTCTCAGAGTTATTCCGCTCAAGAAGAATGTCATTTAAAGAGTAAAAAGCTGCTAATCTCGGGTTCATATTTTGGAATAAAAGTTTCTTATAATTGCTTTTACGATATCTTCAGCGGAGCTGGGAGTATTTTCAGACATAAATTTCTGAATTTTCTTTATTACATTTGCTTTGGAATATCCAAGAGATATCAACGCATCTTCCGCATCATTCACAAAATTTTGTTCTTCAGGTGTAGCTGTATATTCAATGAAATTACCGTGAAGAATGTCATCAAATTTGTCTTTAAGTTCTATGATGATACGCTCAGAGCTTTTTTTGCCGATACCCGGTACAGTGGAGAGAAGTTTCACATCCTGGCGTGAAATAACATCAAATAGATCTTTTATTGTGATGCCGGACAATATTGAAATGGCGATTTTGGGACCAATGCCTGCAACTTTTAAAAGAGAATCAAATACGATCCTCTCTTCTTTTGTGGCAAAACCGAAAAGCCGCTGTTCATTTTCCCGAACATGAAAGTGAATATAGAGTTTACTAGCCGAACCAAGCTCACCAAGTTTATCATAAGTGCTGACAGGAATGGTAATATAGTATCCAATGCCATTCGTTTCTAACACAATGCTTGTCGTTTTTTTCTCTACGATTTTTCCGCTAATATATTCAAACATATTGCAATTTGTTTACATGACAAAGAGCGATTGCAAGTGCGTCTGTAATATCGAATTGCAACTTCTCGTCTTTGATCTTTATAATGTTTTTAACCATGTATTGAACCTGTTGTTTTGATGCATTACCGTTTCCTACAACTGCCTTTTTCACTTCTCTTGCAGAATACTCATATATGGGTATTTGTGCCTGTTCCAATGCAAGAAGCAGCACGCCTCGCGCTTCTCCAAGAGAAACAAGAGATCGAACATTTTTTGCATAGAATATTTTCTCGATACTCGCAATTGTCGGTTTGAATTCAGCAATGAGTTTATTAAGTTCTTCATATAGCAAAGTAATTCTCTTCGCAAGCGTCATCTTGGGGTTAGTTTTAATGACTCCGAACGAAAGCGGTTTCACTTTTTTATGTTCCACATATAGAAATGCATAACCCGTTGCTTTTGAACCTGGGTCAATACCTACTATTATTTCTTGTTTACTCACTTGCAACTTTTTCTAATATCTCGTCGTCGATCTGGAAATTTGCATAGACATTTTGCACGTCTTCGACTTCTTCAAGAGCTTCAATGATCTTTATGACCTGAGCTGCATAATCATTTGCAGGAACAGTGTTTTGTGGGACATATTCGAGATCAGCTTTATCTATCTTAATATCCTTTTCTTCCAAAATGTGAACGATATTGTACAATTCTTTTGAATCGGTAGTTATAATAAAGAATTCGTCTTCTTCTGAGAAATCTTTAGCGCCGGCATCGAGTGCGATCATCATGAGTTCGTCTTCATTGAGTTCTTCCTTCAGCACAAGGATTGTACCGGATTGAGTGAAATTCCAGGAAACCGAGCCCTTTTCAGCTAAGCTGCCATTATGCTTGGAAAGTACGTGACGGACCTCTGCGACAGTTCTTTGTCTATTATCAGTAACAGCTTCAATGAGCATTGCCACACCACCTGGAGCATATCCTTCATACATGACATATTCATAGTTTACTCCCTCGAGTTCGCCGGTTCCTTTTTTTATTGCACGTTCAATATTATCCTTTGGCATATTTTCAGAAGTTGCTTTGTTTACTGCGTTCCGTAGCGCAGGATTCATTTCGGGATCTCCCCCACCGTCTCTTGCTGCAACAATGATTTCACGGATGATCTTCGTGAAGACCTTTCCACGCTTGGCATCTTCCTTTGCCTTTTTATGCTTTATTGAACTCCATTTATTATGTCCGGACATTATACCTCCATCAATTGAGCGATATTACTATTCATCTTCCTTTTTGCTTTCACCAATGACTTTTTTAGCTTGATCATTAGGAAGCTTTTGATAATATGCAAACTGTTGTGTGAAATATCCACGACCTTGAGTAATTGATTTCAATGACGTATAATAGGAATACAATTCCGAAAGAGGAATTTCTGCATTAAGTATCTGCTTGTTCTCTTCCTGCGACATACCGAGTATCTTACCTCTTCTGCTGCTTATATCACCCATGACATCACCCATATATTCTGTAGGGACGACGATCTGCACCTTATGAATGGGCTCAAGCAGTATAGGATTTGCCAGAGCGAAACCATCTTTAAGTGCATGGGAAGCAGCGATCTTGAATGCCATTTCCGAGGAATCAACATCATGGTATGAACCATAATAAAGTTCTACTTGAATGTCAACAACCGGAAAACCGGCAAGGATTCCATCCTTCATGGTTTCCACAAGTCCTTTTTCGACTGCTGGTATGTATTTGCTGGGGATGACACCGCCAACAATTGCATTTACAAATTCAAATCCTTCGCCAAGTTCTTTTGGTGAGATTCTCACATATACTTCACCGTACTGCCCATGTCCACCGCTTTGTTTTTTATGGCGGTATTTCACGTCTGATTTACCGGTTACAGTTTCTTTATAAGGTATTTTAGGATCAGTAAGATTTGCTTCAACATTGTATTTATCTTTCAGACGTTTCTGTACAAGACCGATCTGGATCTCACCCTGCCCGGAAAGTATATTCTGATTTGTTTCAATATTCATCTCTGTTTTTATTGTAGGGTCTTCATCAGTGATTTTGGTGAGTGCAGGACCGATCCTGTCTTCATCGGATTGGCTGGCTGCATGAATGGCTTTCCAATATACAGGTTGTGGGTAAAGCAAAGGTTTGACTATGAGATTTTGTCCTTTCTCTGCAATTGTATTGGATGTTTTGGTGTTTTTCAGTTTTACCAAACCGCCAATGTCACCTGCTGATATCTCATCGACCTCTTCGCGTTTTTTGCCACACACGGAATACAACTGTCCAATTTTTTCTTTTGCTGATTTTTCAGGAAGTTCAACCTCATCTCCGGTATTCAAAATACCTGAATACATTCTCACAAGGGCGATTTCACCAAAGTTGAGTTCTGTTACAGATTTGATAACATAGCCGAGTTTTTTGTCGTAATTGGAGAGATCGAGCATTTCTTTCTCATCATTATTCTGCACAGGAATTTCTTTGATATCCTCTGGTGACGGGAAGAACATATTTATAAGATTGAGGATTTCCTGAATGCCGATATTTTCTGAAGCAGAGCACGCGAACAAAGGAATTGCAGCACCTTGTATGATGGAATTCTTCAGTCCGTTGCTGATCTCTTCCGCAGAGAGAGCGCCTTCTTCAAAGAATTTTTCCATGAGTTTATCATCCGATTCCGCAGCGGCTTCAATAACTTTTTCATGCCACTCTTCTACTTCGTCGGCAAGGTCAGCAGGAATTTCTATTTCTTTGCCCTGGCTGTATGCTTTTTTATTGATCGTATTGATAACACCTTTGAAGTGTTCTGCCGTTCCAATTGGAATGAGAACCGGTACAATGATCTGGTCGCAATAGCTGCTGAGCTCATCGATTATCTCTGTAAACTTCGCATGTTCCCTATCGAGTTTATTGATAATAATTGCTTTGCTGTTATTCACTTCATCTGCATATTTCATTGCCTGATCGGTCATCACTTCGATACCTGCAACAGCGCTGATAGTAATAAGTGCAGTATCGACTGCACGAAATGCAGTGATCATATCACCTTTAAAGTCACTATATCCCGGGGTATCGAGTATATTATGTTTAATTTTTTTCCACTCTAAGTTGCCTAATGAAAGGTTGATAGACATCTTTTTGGAAACTTCATCAGGATCGTAATCCATAAGTGTATTTCCGTCATCAACTCGTCCAAGTCGATTAATCACTCCTGCGTTGAAAAACATTGCTTCAGCAATGGAAGTTTTACCTGATCCACTGGCACCAACAAAGGCATAATTTCGAATACTATCCATTGAGTATTTCTTCATTCAGATCCTCCTGAAATACATATTATTTATCGCTAAAATATCGAGTTACAGGAAATGGTGTCAAACTTTTTTGAAGTATATTTAACTATTTATTTTAAAGGAAGTTATGAACAAATTTTGAGGTGAAAAAATGTGTGTTTTAAGGGAATGGGAAAGTGGAATTTTAATCATAATTTTATGATATTAGAATAAAACAAAATCAAAAAGAATTCACCACAGAGGACACAGAGATCACAGAGAATATCTTCTCCTGATTGTGTCGACATAATGAAATAAATTTGGAAGAGAAATACTACTTTTATAAAAAGTTGATTTCATTTGAAATTCATTTTTCAATATTGAATATCAATCAAGAAATAGTTATTAAGTTGGAAATTACAATGGAAATTTGTTATCGCTTTCCGCTTCACTCTCTTTTATCACAGCTTATCCACCAGCTAGCTGATTAGAGCATAGAATTATATCTATATAATTTACATCAACTAAAAATAATAGAAAAGCCTGTCCAAGAGATTGTAGACAGGTTTATAATTTACAATTTTAGGATTTTATTTTACAAATAACATCTTTTTAGTTATAGAACCATTTTCAGTTATCAACTTACAGAAATAGATACCTGAACTTATATCTTTACTACTCCAATCTACTGTATGAATACCTGCTTGCATAGGGCTATCAATAAGAGTTTCAATTAATTTACCTCTAGCATTATAGATTTGAATTTTTACATTACTGGATCTTTGCAAGGAGTATTTTATAGAAGTTTTTGTGCTAAATGGATTAGGAAAATTTTCTAATTCTTTTACAAATGTTGAATTATTATTTTCATCAATTCCAACAAATTGCTGAGAATCAAAAGCAATATGAGTGGATCCATCACCCCATATTACATTTAAGTATTCATCACCAAATGTGATTCCTGCGAATGAATACCAAGGTATACTGCTATAACTATTGTCTGAAATTTGTTGATAGTACCAATCATCAGAAGGATTGTCAGTATAATTATAATAAACCTTGAAACCATCTTGATATTTCCATTTTACCATATACCACATATCTGAAGTATTTGAAATCACAGGGATTGGTCTATAATATTCTGTTGAAAATCCACTTAATATGAAATTATCCTCTAATAATCCTCCAGAAGTTGACCAAGCAAATTTTTGATAACAATATGAATCATCAAATTTTTCCCATGCAATCAATACCCTATCATCTTGAGCATCAACATGTGGTAATCTATATTCATATCCAGAAGGTGGCTCCCAACAAATTACATCTTCCCAATCATTAGGATCATTCCCGAAGTTTAAAGCACCTCTATAGCAAATTTTGTTATAATAAGTATGCCAACATACAACATGAACTCTATTACTTCCAGAGTTATCAAATACAATATCTGGATATTCCCAATTCCAAATACTACTTACACCTAATATATGAATTGGTTCATCAATAACTGGAGAGATTCCATCATCTTCTTCAAATATCTGGAAATATATTTCGTTACCTACACCAGGTTTTTCCCAAACTACATAAATCCATGGATATGAAGACCATGTTTCTACATCAGTAGTAATGGAAGGATGTCCTTCCCAAGAACCTGTCCATGCCACATAATACGATTGTTCCAAATAACCACTATGAGAGTATTTTCTAATTTTTACATCCCAATCATCAGATGTAAAACCTTCTGAATAGACTATATAAATATATTCATTAGTTACTGCAATGTCTGGTGTAGGAAAATCACAATCAGTTAGCCAACTATCAAGAAGATCCCATGACGTATTAGTATTGGTAATAAATGTTACTTTGTATAAATAGACTCTGCTATTATTACTACTTATATTTTTTGAGAATGTTGTGAACATTATTGTGTCTGAACCAGGGATACGAGCAATGTTTGGACTATCAATCGAACCTGTCATTATTATAACATCATTACCCCATCTTCCACCAGTAAAATTATCACCAGAGGGTAATTCGTTTGAAAAACGATGATTAGTTTCAGGTACAGTAATTACTTCATTGGGAAATGCTTCAACAAATTTTATCTCTTTATTTATCAGCTTTTTTTTCTCAAGATAGCCTTTCTCATTAGTAATATCAGAATTTCTATCTTTTACTGCATATTTTTCTGAAACTTGTACTTCTGAATATTGATTCATATTTGATATTTTTAAATTTTGTGCCATTGCTGTACTTACAAAAGAAAATATAGCAACAATACATATAAATGTGCAAATTACTCGTTTCATCTTTTCTCCTCTTTTTTTAATTTTATCTTAAAGATAAATTTCTTTAGGTTAACATCTCTCTCAGTGCGAAGTTTTATCAGACAAACTCCAGAGCCACTATCTTATTATCCAAACTACTTACATCCCAACTATCTCATGTTAACCTCCCATCAGCACTTAGAATATACTGTATAATTTTACTATTCATGTTAACACCTTCCACCTGTATATCATTAAATATGCTTTTCAAATTCTGTCATAAATTATGATACACCATCATTTTATTTATTTTGAATTTTACTGATTTTTTAAATAAAAAAAGGACGCAACTTCCAATTACGTCCTGATTAGAGGTATCGAAATACCCAACCAAAAATATATAAAAAAACTCGTCCCATAGGGAGGGAGGCATCCTTCACATCCATTCTGTTGGTCTTAACATTTGTGATTTTCTAATCAGAACAAATAAGAGATGCAATATTTATATTTTAGTTAGCTATGTCATAGTTTGTCCTTATTGTTACAATTAAAAAGTTTCCATATTTCATACTTTTCCCGTTTCATTAAGTCTTTTAATGGCGGTAGAATATTTTTTGTCAAATTTTTCCGATAAACACTGAGGAGATAATTCAATTGTAACTCAACATTCCGATGTTGTGTATGTTGAGATGCGCAAGATCAGTCTTCGTTTCACTGCGCCTTGACAGGTTGGAATCTTGCGTTACAAAAACTGAGTCTGCTTTAAAAAATATTTAACCATGAATAACGCGAAAAAGAAATTTAAACCTTGCGAATAGTTGTTAAACCTTCACAATGGTTGGGAATAGAATAAATGGAAATTTGAAAATTAGTTTTACTTCTTGATCTGCGTTCATCCGTGAAAATCTGTGTGCTATTATTATAATACTGGATTCCCGTTCCATAATCAAGTTGGGAATGACATTAGAGATCTATATTATAACTGTAGGATCATTTGCCACAAATGACTGTATTTACTCGATAAGAATGATATCTTGGACTTTCAATGAATTATTCAGCAATTCAATTTTGATGAGCAGGAGATGCTCTTCCTTTCTATTCCAATTTATCAAGCGTGGATGCGTGATCTCCTTCATATAATGATGATTATTATCCAAGGAAAAGTAATCGATCACCAGATCGAGATCTGGAACCTTTTGCAGCATTTCTTTGCTTAGAAAGTCCCCTAAGTAATTTATTGCAATGATATAATCGATGCCGAATTTCTTAAACACTGCACAAAGCTCATTTACGCGCTCAAATATATCGATCTGAACATTGAGCTCTTTAGAATGTTTCTTATAAAGGATAGGAAAATCCGGCGTCGTGATGCTGATGAATACCACAGAATGTGTATCCAGCATAACGGGTTTGTAGGGTATAAGATCATAAAAAAGCGAATCTGTGCTTTCAATATTTGATGAGATTATTTGTTGAGTTGAATCCAGGGAATTGTCAGAAAATATTGAAGGATTAAAAAAGCATATTTGCTGTTCTTTTTGCTCTGAAAATGGAAAAGGAGAGACGATAAAGAAGTTGCTGTATTTCTCCATTAATGAGTCGGTAAGTTCTGTGCTTTTAAACTGAACAGAATCTTCCGGAGAGAAATTATTACATAGGATCGTAAGCTGTTCTGCATAAATTAAAGATGAAAAAACGAAGAGCATAATTACCAAACTGAAAATAATCGATTTCATATATCAAAAGTAACCTTTGCGTAATAAATCTTGTTTCCATCAATTACTTTGCTTTTAATGGCGCAATCGTGATAGGTTACTGCCTTTATTTCATTTTTGATATCATCTTTTTTAAATTGAGAATACTGGCATTTGGTCGAGATAGAAATTTCAGACAAAAAGGAAACCTTGCATTTATAAAAATAGTAATAATTTTGATTTATATTATACAATATTTCGCGTAAAAAATCAATGTAATTTACTTCTATATTGTCGGATGTGAAATTAAACACTATTTCACGACCTTCACTCACATTCATCATTTTATCAAATATGATCTCTGAGAGTGAGATTGCACTGTTTTCAAAAAGTCCTGCAAGGGTTTTGCCATAGAATTCAACTCCGAGATCAGCAGTGTGGTCAGTGATTTTGTAGTTCATCTAACCTTTTAATACTCCAAGAGGTTTTGTGCGAACAATTTTCTTTGCAAGACCAGCCATCTCAACTGCTTCCACAACATCTGAAACATTTTTGTATGTTTGGGGAGATTCTTCAACGAGTGTGTTCTTCTGAACTGAGAACACAACAATTCCCTTTTTTTGCAGTTCATTTTTCACCTGCTGGTATGAGAACGTTCGTTTTGCCTTACTTCTGCTCATCACGCGACCTGCACCGTGGCAGCATGAGCCGAAACTCTCCTGCATTGCTTGTTCTGTACCGATCAAAAGATATGAATGAGTTCCCATATCTCCCGGAATGATAACCGGTTGCCCTATTTTTCTATACTCTTCAGAAAGTTCATCGCGTCCCGGACCGAATGCCCGTGTTGCGCCTTTTCTGTGGACGCACAGCTTCATCTCTTTGCCATTGACTTTGTGCGTTTCAACCTTTGCAATGTTATGGCATACATCATAAATGAGCTGAAAACCGAGCTGCTCTTCAGAAATGGAGAGAGTTTTAATGAGTGCTTTTTTCGCAAGACTCATCAGAACCTGCCGGTTCGCCCATGCATAATTTGCAGCACAGCACATTGCCTGAAAATATTTCTGCCCCAGTTCTGAAGTGAATTGGGTACAAGCAAGCTGTCTATCCGGAATTTTATATGGTAATGAAGATAAATTTTTCACCATTTGATGAAGAAAATCATCACAAACTTGGTAGCCGAATCCGCGTGAGCCGCTGTGCACCATAATGATAACCTGTTCTTTTTCCAGCGACAATCTGCGAGCAAGCTGTTCATCATATATTTTATCAATAACCCCTATCTCCAGGAAATGATTTCCGGAACCAAGTGTGCCAACCTGGTCGAGTCCGCGCTGGCGGGTACGCTCACTGATCGTATCAGGATTTGCATCTTTCATACAACCAAAATTTTCGATACGCTCGAGATCACTTTCTACACCAAAACCTTTCTCAATCGCCCATTTTGCGCCCTTGAGCATTACATCAGTTTCTTCTTTATGATCGAGCTTCTTGATTGCTCCGCTCGAACCGATTCCGCTGGGAACGAATTTATAGAATCCTTCTACAATTTTTGGAATATTATCTCTGATATCACTATATGATAAATTTGTCCTGCAAAATCTCACTCCGCAGTTGATATCGTACCCAACACCACCCGGTGAGATTATTCCATTGTCAACATCAAATGCTGCCACTCCACCAATAGGAAAGCCGTATCCATAGTGAATATCAGGCATTGCCATTGCATATTTTTGAATTCCGGGAAGATGTGCAACATTGATAAGCTGGGAAAGTGCATTGTCTTTAAAAATCTGTGGGAGCATTTTTTCTGTCGCATAAAACCGTGCAGGAACAGTCATCTCTCCAACACGTGGAATTTCCCATATAGCATCGGAAATTTTATTGATTGAATGTCCGTTAAATTGCATTGCCACTTATCCTTAAATGATTATACTGGTTGTATTACTACAGATTCAAGGGCTTTTCTTAGCGTGTCGATATTCACGTGAGTATTGATGCAGGGTCCGTTGGGACGTAGATTGAAAACGCCAAGTGTCATAATAGGATAGGCATCACGAATTCCCGAAACCAGGTCACGATAACAAGCTACAGCAATGATCACTTTTGGTTTTTTATCAATAATAATTTTACGTGCAAGAGTACCTCCGGTTGCGATAGAAACATCGACACCAAACTCATCGCAGAGTTCCAGCACTTTCCCAATATCGCAGCGCATGCACCTTTTACAATTTGAGGGATCAACCGTTATTCTGATAGGGCATGATGTATCCTGCAGACAATGAGGTAGGAGTACCAGCGTATTTTTGGGATCGAATTTCTTTCGCAGAGAACGAATAAAAGTATCATTAACCCTTACAAAGGATTCCCCAATATGCTCTTCAGGAATACCTGTGAGCGAACCAAAAAACACACATACGGGATACATAATCCGGATGAACATATGTGTTGCGAACTTTGCGATGATGAAATTTCTCTCAAAAATTGCTGTTAGCAGCACGAGTAGGGAACCAACCACAAGAAAGAAGAAAAATATTCTCAGCGCGGTAAGAAGGATAAAGGGGAATGCCTCGTTGAATTCATGAAGTCGCGGGGAGATGAAATACCACAACGCAGTAACTCCCACCATCAACAGAATAAGACTGATCGTTGAAAGCCAGAGGAAAAGAGCTTTACCAGCCGGTTTTGAGTTTGTCTTTGAATCTTTCATGAAGTATTTTTACGCCTAAGCTGTAGGCATATGCGGACATTGCGGGTTTTCCTTGAGGTTTTATTTCTCTCACAAGAAGCAATCTGTATCCTGTGGAAACAAGAAATCCCTCTTGTTTCTCAATTTCTACGATCCTCCCCACCGATGAATGCTCCCTGTAAGTTGGAGTTGCTTTCAAAATTTTTATCTCTTTTTCTTTAAGATAACTAAATGCTCCGGGTTGTGGAGCAAGACCCCGTATCTGATTATTTATCTCATCAGCAGTTTGGTGCCACTTAATTTGGCGATTTTTACGGGTAATCAGGTGCGAATAGGTTGCATATCGATCGTTTTGAGGGACTGGTGAGTCCTTTCCCTGCTCAATAAGAGAAATCGCTTCCACAATGTCATTTGCACCCTTTTCGCTTAATTTTTTGGAAAGAGTGATGAAGTTATCATCATGCTGAATGGACAACCTACCCTGAAGTATAATATCACCTGCATCCATTTTACTATTCATATAGAAAACTGTTGTGCCTGTAACAGAATCTCCGTGAAAGAGTGCCCAGTTGATTGGAGAAGGTCCCCGGTATTTTGGTAAGAGAGAGGGATGTAGGTTGATACAACCGTATTTTGGAATACTCAAAATCTTATTTTTCAGAATTTTTCCGAACGCAGCGGTAACGATCAAATCCGGTTCAAATGCTTGAATCTTTTCGAGTGAAGAAAGAGTATTTACAGAATGAGGTTGGTACACTTCCAAATCATGCTCAAGTGCAAATTCCTTAACTGGTGATTGTGAAAGCTTTTGTCCTCTTCCCCTTTTCCTGTCCGGTTGAGTTATGACTAATTGTGGTTTTCTGCGATCTTGTAGAAGTTTTTTGAGTGTGGGAACTGAAAATTCGGGAGTTCCCATAAAGATTATTTTTTCAATCCGTTTCACCCAACATTAACTCCGTTTTTGGTTGTTGATGCCATCTTCTTAAGTTTTCCATGCAGTAATTTTCTTCTTATTGAAGAAATTCTATCTACAAAAAGAATTCCATCGAGATGATCATTTTCATGCTGTGCTGCTCGGGCAAACAACTCTCGTCCTGTGTAGTTTTTCCATTTTCCATGAAGATCCTGCGCTCGGAATTTCACTATCTGTGCCCGTTTGACTTTTTCATATATTTCAGGAAAACTAAGACAACCCTCAAGCATGAACTGTTCTCCCTCATATTCTAGCAATTCAGGATTAATAAACACCATTGGTGTACGTTTATCTTCATCCTCGATCCAGATAGGATTGATAATAAAAATACGGTAGGAATATCCAATCTGTGGTGCAGCAAGTGCAAATTCTTCATTCGCACCAAGTGTATCTAACAGATCCTGAACGACTTGTGCTGCTTTCGGATCTTCAGGGGTGATAGGTTCTGCTGTTTTTCGCAGAACCTCGTCCCCGAATAAACGAATCTTTTGAATCATTATTAATTTGTGAATTTTGTAGCAATTGCATTCTTGGTCACTTCAATTTTAACGCTATCATCAATTTTGAGCACAACAACATCGCCTTTGATGCTGTAGATAGTTCCGATTATGCCGCCGCTTGTAACGACTTTTTCATTCTTCTGCAGATCATCACGCATCTTAACCATGTCTTTTTGTTTTTTTTGCTGAGGTCTAATGAGCAGGAAGTATAGGATGACGAACATGATAATAATGGGTAAAAATCCCATTATGCCGCCACCCTGAGCAGTCTGCTGAGCTGCTTCACCAGTAGCTTCCTGAGCATATAATAAAGATGTGAACATTATGTTCTCCTTTGATTACGATTTCTTGTTTATTTATTGGTTAGAATCTTGAAAATGCTTTTGCGCTGTCAAACAATATCAGAATTTTTGAATAATGGGAGTTTTTCCATTATTGCCATAATTTCACGGTTCTTTTTTTGAATTTTTACCAGTGCTACGATCTCATTGCTTCGGGATTTTTTATTCCAGTAATGTTTAAGATTTTCTTCTGAAGTTTTTGGAATGAATCGCTGGCAATCTCCCAATACTTTTGATTCTGCTTTGTAGAATTTACTGAGTCGTTTCAGATGTTCTTTTGATTCTTCAAAAATGCGAATTATATCAGAGAATAATTCAGAAGCAAGCTGGCAATTGTAACTGTATCTATCGAAAAGTTGGCAGTTGATCTTGCAGATGAGGTCATATTCATACTCAGAGAGTTTTTCGAAGAAATCCTGATTGTCCAGTGCTTCTTGCCATTTCTGAAGAGCCATATTTCCGAGATAATAACCATTTGCTTCGTCAGCGTTCAGAAGCTCCTCAGCTACGTGTAGAGCAGCAACGATCTGTTCCATGAGGTCCTTAATATCTCCTGATTCACCGGGTAATGAGGGCGCTTCTTTAAATATTATTACTGTTGAAGGAGTGTTCGGGGCAATGGAATAATCCAGTGTTTTGTCGCTGAAACTTCTGCAGAAGAGTTCATCACCATTATTTTGATAACCGGCAATGATCCCCCATTCATCTTTCCCATATAGGTTTCGGGCAAGAACAGGAATATTGCTGTCGATGCTTTTAAAAATGATCTTTTTTATGGATTTCTCTGTCTTATTTTTATGGATTTCCCATTTAAGACCAAGATTGTTGAATAGGAATGATGCACAGTCATATCCTTCTGTAGGATCAAAAATATCTAGAGAAAAATCTTCACGGAACTGCAATCTGAATGGATAACCGGAAAGACATAGCAGTACATGATAGTCTATATCGATCTCAAAATGAGTAAAAATTTCCTTAACTGATGTAAAAAAAGTATTCTCCAGCCCCGTTTTCTTTTCCATGCGTTTGATGTTGTCAATGCGTACGGCGTCTTTTTTTATTACCGGGCTTTTCTCAACTTCAGCAAGGTACACACCTAGTTCGCCAGGCCATATCTGGAAGTATTCGTCAGTATTATTACGCTTGATCCTTATAATGATATTCGTGATTCCCTGATAGCGAAGTTTCAATTCTGTAAGCTGCTCTTTGCTCTCTATGGGCTCACCGTTATACTCCATAAGCCAGTCCCCAACCTCGACACCACTTTCGAGGAGTTGGCTGTTTTCATAGAAACCAATAATCTGCAAACCTTCAAGCTTTTGATTTATCATAATAAATATTTAAATTTAATGAAATAAATTATTTGTTTGTCAAGAAACCTGATAAATTTTATATATAATGGCAGTTAATAGCTTTTTTTATTGACACGATTTATTTCACGAGCAACTAAAAATTCCTGAAGAATTTATCTCTTTAAGGTAATTAAAGTGTTGTATAAAGAATTAAATATTTCAAGGAAACTATGGAAAGAATTACTGAAATTGATCAGCTAAAGAGAAAAGCAGAGGAAATTCGTTATGACATTGTGGATATGATCGCAGAAGCCGGCTCAGGTCATCCGGGAGGTTCGCTTTCTGCAGCAGATATCGGGGCTGTGCTATTTTTCAATGAAATGAAGTATGATCCGCAAAATCCTGAATGGAAAGACCGGGACAAATTCATTCTCTCGAAAGGTCATGCTGCTCCCCTGCTTTATACTCTTCTTGCTCATGCAGGATATTTTGAGAGAAGTGAACTGAAAACCCTTCGAAAATACAAATCCAGATTGCAGGGACATCCCGCGTCTTACATGCTTCCTGGTGTTGAAGTTTCAACCGGCTCACTCGGACAGGGACTTTCTATCTCATGCGGCATTGCTATGGCTGGAAAAATGGATAAGAAAAACTATCGAGTTTATACTTTACTTGGAGACGGCGAACTCGATGAAGGCCAGGTGTGGGAAGCTGCGATGTTTGCTACTCATAAGAAGTTGGATAATCTCTGTGCAATTGTGGACAGAAACCGTTTGCAAATAGACGGAGACACGGAACAAGTTATGGCGCTCGAACCCTTGAAAGCAAAATGGGATGCCTTCGGATGGCATACGATTCTCATTGACGGGCATAATATTTCGGACATTTTACATGCCTTTGAAGAATTCAATACGATTCGCAAAAAGCCAACTATAATTCTCGCCAAGACAGTAAAGGGAAAAGGTGTTTCTTTTATGGAAAATATAGCCGGCTGGCATGGGAAAGCTCCGAATAAAGAAGAACTGGAACAGGCATTGAAAGAGATCAAAGCAAGGATGCACACATGAAAACACAAGATATAAAACCGATACGCGACGGATACGGAAATGCACTGCTCAAACTTGGAGAAACAAATCCGAATGTGCTTGTGCTCGATGCTGATCTTTCGACATCCACTCGAACGAACTGGTTTGGAGAAAAATTCCCCGACCGTTTTATCGATGTGGGCATTGCAGAGCAGAATATGGTCGATATTGCTGCGGGTTTGAGCTTGGAAGGTAAAATTCCTTTTGTGACAACCTATGGCGTATTTGTGTCCGGACGAGCATTTGATCAGTTGCGAAATACAGTTTGTTACTCTCAACTTAACGTGAAAATAGTTGGCTCACACGGTGGAATTTCTGTTGGACCGGATGGTGGCAGCCATCAGGCGATCGAAGATATTGCATTGATGAGAATTCTTCCCAGTATGACAGTTGTAGTTCCCTGTGACCATTTCCAGGCATACAAAGCCACAATGCAACTTGCAAAGATGAAGGGTCCTGCATACCTCAGATTGGCAAGAGAAGCAACCAAAGCTATTACCAATGAAAACTCAAATTTTGAGATCGGAAAAGCGCAGATAGTTAACGAAGGTGAAGATTGTGCGATTTTCTTTGCTGGGACGATCGGCTCTGAAGTGATGAAAGCACTTGAGCTGCTGCACGATAAGAATATTTTCCCAACTATTATAAACATACACACGATCAAACCAATTGATAAAGAATGTATTATAAAATATGCTAAGAAATTCGGGAAGCTAATGACTGTTGAGGAGCATCTGCAGGCAGGCGGATTGGGTTCTGCAATTGCTGAGGTGCTTGCAGAGAATTATCCTGCAAAAATGAAAATGCTGGCAATTTATGATAGATTTGGTGAATCCGGGAAGCCGGATGTTTTGCTCGATGCTTTTGGGCTTTCAGCTAGAAAAATTTGTGAACAGGTCGAGGAATTTGTAAAAGAATAAATTAACAAGCCTAGACTTCATAATCACGACTTGTCGGGAGGATGGAGTTCAGAACGATAAATCATAATCTTCATTCTGAACTCCAGATTGCATTCTGCAGTTACTGAAGTCCAGCCCAAAGAAGAACCTTGCGAACGGTTGACGCAGGAATCCTTCTCAAAGGTTTGATAAATGTTATAAGAATATATTTATCAACAATGTAACAGACATATTATATCCACTCACTTTCTGAAATTTACAATAATCACTATAATCTTCTCCGACAGAAGGTCCGAAAAATTCTTCATAACTCTCCAACGACTCCATCATGACTTCTCCTGCTGACTTATAATTATTCTCTATAACACCTTGGTTCAGTCTCAGTTCAATTTTATATTTGCCGATGTTGTATTCGATACCACAAATGACTTCCAAATTGAATATGCTTATGCCGGATAAATCATTGCTTTGAAACTTATACCCTCCTTGAGTAAATTTGTACTCACCACTAAGGAGAATATTAAATGAGGGGCCGAAGATGAAATTCATCTTTCCAGATGAAATATTATGAGTGATTGTTTTAAAAAGGATTGGGATTTCCAGAAAGTATAATTTATAATGTCCGTTAGCTTTGAATGTTAACTCTGATCTGTCCTCATCGATAAGCCCGTCTCCGTCGTTATCGATAAGATCGTACTCATCTTCGTCGAAACTGCCGTCTGCATCATTATCGAGGGATAATCTTTCCTTGCCGTTTCGATATACCAATTTGGATGAGAGGAGCAGTTCCGGTTGAATAACGAGCCAATGGTTCACTTTTTTATTTACGAAGGCACCAACAGAAAAGCCCGGTGTGAAGTCTGAATGTTCCGCAGCATTTCCCAATAACCTTGTATAATTAAGACCAAGCTTGATTCCCTTTTGGTCTATATCTATTGCAAAGAGAGGTGAGCAAAGAGATACAATTAATGTAGTGAAAAGTACTGTTCTTGATATTTTCATAGGAATTCTTTTATATTCGTTTTATCTCAGTATCAAGCATTTCTTCACTTCCACCAATTCCCCATCTGTCGCTAATTTATAGAAATAGACGCCAGGGCTTACCTGTTCTCCATTCTGGTCTCGAGCATTCCACAGAAGCGTATAATTTCCTTTACCGTAACGATCATTCGTGAGTGATTTTACTTTCTGACCTTTGAGATTGTACACAGAAATATTTACATTACTGTTATGGGGAATTGAGAAGGAAATATTGGTCGAGGATGTAAAAGGATTTGGCGAACTAACAATTGTTGGATTCTCAGTTGGCATAGATGGTTCGTCCGTACCAGCGGGTAAATATTCAATATCTACGGAGAGAGGAAGATTATTATATGATGCTAAAAATCCTGTAACTTCATAGTCTC
>JAVCDK010000151.1 GCA_030765865.1 Candidatus Celaenobacter antarcticus
ATATCCCTGCTCTTCCATCTACAGTTGCACCGCTCACTGTAAATTCTGAGATATTCACAGAATTCGCAGTTACAAAAAAGCCGTGGCCACTGGGGTCCGGTGCGGCCAAAGTAACGGTAGCGCTGCTGGCGCCTGTCAGGGTGAGCGATCTATCCACATTTACGTTCTCGGTGTATGTTCCTGCAACGCAGCTAATAGTTTCACTACCAGCGGCAGCATTAATTGCAGTTTGGATAGAAGAGAAGTAAGGGTCACCTTTACTAAGAATCTCTACAGGCCAGAATGATATTCCGGTCATGGAAGCATTATACCATGGTACATAATCTACATTGTTGCTTACCTTATCACCATGACCTAGTGCGATATTAAAGGTGTTGTCAGCATGTGTAGGACCACTTGCCTTACCCCACCAGTTGTTTTGTGCATCTAGTACTGCTTTGGAATCATCATCATTTTGTAGCCCAAAAGTGTTTCCGTCAATGGAGTTGTGGTTTACTACAATTCCGGCTGCACAGTTGTTAACTTGTACACCAACATCACAAGTCGTGATCGTATTTCTTAATACAGAAATTCCAGTTAAGTTATCACACTTCGTAGTGTGTCCTAATGAGATACCCCAAAGGAAATCTGTGATTCCGTTGCTCAATATTTGAACATTATTCTGATTTGGATTGAGGTTACCTGAAGTTGACATTACATCAATACCACGATAGGCTTCAAGCAGCGATGCGCCCGGATCAAGTGTGGAAGAAGCAGTATTGCCTGAGATAATCATATTATCGCGTTCGGTGCCAATAGCTCTGAAAATATCACCTTCGAAAGTATTATTTCTAATAAGAACATTTCCGGAAGGAGGTTCAACAACAGCATTATAATTTACATAGATACCTTCGTAAGCTACTCCGGTTGTCTTAGCAGGGGCAGTCGCAACAAAACTATTGTTACGAATAATAAGTCCACCAACATCATTATGAAGGAATCCCGCGCCCACGCCGGAATCCGTTACAAGCATCGTAATTAAGCCACCCGAACCGTTATTACTAACGCTGAAAGTGTTGTTTTCGATGCGTGCACCAGTATTTTCAATGGCCACACCATAGATAGTTACGGCACCCATGGGTGTATCCGAGGTTTCTATAGTAAAATCATGAATTTTTACATTTGGTGCCTGGACGCTGATAACCTCGGAGTGGTCCACAACAGCCACACCCTTAATCGTTACGGCATCGTATGCTTTTGCTGATCCATAAGGTCTAAGCTCGATCGTTTTATCAATTACCAGGTCTTCGTTGTATATTCCTGTTGCTCCTGCATGAACAATTACAGTACCGGGGTCTTCTACACCAGCGATACCATCCTCTACAGTTTTAAAAGCATTCCATTGCCACCAGAGACCTGATGTAACATTACCTTGTCCAGTCCAATCATCGTTTACATACACGATGTTTGGTGTGCTATCCTTATACATAACATCAGAATAATCTTCAAATATAGTTTGGTTATTGCTAATGTCCTTGCAAGTGATTTTTACAGCGATGAGAACTTCAGCATGGGTTTCATTTGAAATAGTAACATCTGCTTTCCAATTTTGAACACCTTTAGCAGTAACATTTGTAGCAGTAGCAGAACAAGGGTTATCACCATCTGCAAAGATCTGTACAAGAGGCAGTGGTGAAGTAGTGCTTAAAGCTTCATTAGATGTAAATTCTACTGTAATGATATCACCTTTGACTGAAAGCTTGGGAGCACCAGAGTGATTTGAGTTCGTAGCGTCTAATGTTAGAGTAGGAGCAATACCATCATAAATATCTACCGGATCAGGTGTATACTGAACATTTGCGCCATTTGTACATGGTATAGGTGTAGTTGTTGGCAAATAATCAAGCGTAAGATCATTTTTATCAGGTCCAAAAGGTGGGGTCTGTTCTTCAAAAAAAATCCTGAACTGATTGAGTGGAAGACCAGCATTAGTAATACTAGTAGCATCAATACTTTCTGCACCATTAATAATAGTAAAATCGTCCCACACAGAAGAAGTCCAGGTAAATGAAGTATAATCTATCTCGGCATCTAACTGTACCTTGATGTATTCTACGGTGGTGACTCCCTTTGTCTCTGCTCCCGAAATAAGAGCAATTTGCTTCGTTTGTGCAAGTGCTTGAGCTGAGAATGCGAGCACAAAAAGTGAAATAAGTAAGATTGTAATTTTTGTTTTCATAATAAATTTCTCCTTTCATAAGAAATATATGAATTATTTTTGTTTGTTAAAGACGTTAATATAAAATGAATAAATTCCCTACCAAAGACGTTAACATAATTTAGGTGTTTAATACCTGTTTTAGAAATTTCCGTTTTTTTAGTATTTTTGATTTTCATTTCTTTTATTTTATGATAACCTTTTCGAGGTTTGAATAATTGCTCGTTTCCTTTGCTAACAAATTAATAATTTTTTCTACCATTGCATCCTTTTTTTCCTCATATTATAAAATGATTTATTAATATATATAATAATAACAATTAATAATACGAACAAAAAAGACAAAAAAAAATTTCTGGTGTCAAGTTTTTGTAAAACACTTGTAAGCATACGCTTAAAAATTTTTGTGATTATTGCAACTACTTGAACATAAAAAAAATAAAAATTACTAACAATTTGTCGTGAAAATAAAGATACTCGCAAAGACGCCCCGATACGGTTTACCCCGTTGGTTTTCCTTATTCAACTGGGGTCATCCTTCCCTACTGGACAGGCAAAGAACACAAAGGAAAAAAGAAGAATTTTTTTTAGAACAATCTTCTGCTCGTTCCTCCTGTAAGCTTTCGGGACATTTGGGAATGAGATTTTTAAAAATTTATTTAACTGGAAACGGTTTATTTGTCAAGAATATGCAGACTGGACTTCACGTCCGCTGGATGACAGCGAGAGTGGAGTTCAGAATGCGAGAATGCAAAACTTTCGTCTCATGAGTCTGCAGGCTAGACGGAACTAATGTATGGAAAATGGCTGAATGTATTCAGCCCCTACGGATAAGATTATTTATGAAAATAAAAATAAATATGAATCTGAGAAAATCCGTGTAAATCCGTGAGCAAAAAAATATTATCTATTTATCTCCAACTGATGCAAAGCAGTAAGTACTGTTTTCTTTTTTACTTCTATTCGGGATCCCGGGAAGTTATTTTTTGTGTATTTTTCATATCAGAAGTATAAACACACCCCGTCCCGTGTAATATAAAACGCTTCGCTATTACACAGGACACCCCTCTTATATAGATGGGAAAAAGGGAAATTCAAACTATTTGACGTTTTAACAATCCATTACATCAAACATTTTAATCGTAATAACACAATGAATAATTGAAAAAATCTCATCTAATTTATCACGGCGTATATGGAATGAAGACGGAAAAGAGGAGTACTCCGCCACTGGCGGAGGGAGGTGTGTAATCTTGAGTAATGTCAAAATTCAATTACTATTTCAAGTCGAAGTTTGACATGAAACCGGGAGTATAGTGCTTGGCACTCCCAAATCAGTCTTTTCCTAAAAGCGATTCGACTACTACTCGGTAAAGAGGGAACAGTGAAATATCAATATTTTCACGTCCTAAAGCCTTGGAAACGAAGGAAGTTAACTGGGTCATTACCCAAGTCTCTGCAGACTGGACTTCACGTCCGCTGGACAGCGAGAGTGGAGTTCAGAATGCGAGAATGCAAAACTTTCACCTCATGAGTCTGCAGGCTAGACGGAACTAATGTATGGAAAATGGCTGAATGTATTCAGCCCCTACGGATAAAATTATGTATGAAAAAAACTTAAGTTTCGAAGGAGTTGAAATTACTCAACAGTTAATCTTTTTATCTTTGCAATATTTCGTAACATATTGATATTTATATATTTGCATATAAGTACAAGATTGGTTATTTAGGCTGCATTTTTATGGTTTACAAGGTTGTTTTGCATTTTATCGGCAGATACGAAAAAGCCAAATATGCTTTACCAAGCTGGGCTTGGTAAAGAGTTGGGTGCGGTTCTCTTTACCAATTCCATCTCTCTCCTCTTATGCTTTACCAAGCTGGGCTTGGTAAAGAGTTGGGTGCGGTTCTCTTTACCAATTCCCAAATTGGTAAAGCCATAAGATTATCTATTTATATCCAACTGATGCAAAGCGGTAAGTGCTGTTTTCGTTTTTACTTCAATTCGAGGTCCCGAGAAGTTATTTTTTGTGATAACAAGACCGGAGTTACCAAATGTGCCAATATACACAAGCCCGATCGGTTTATCCTCAGTTCCCCCATCGGGTCCAGCGATACCGGAGACCGCAATTGCATAATCACTTCCCAAAAGTTTCTGCACCCCCAGAACCATTTCTCTGACCGTTTCCTTGCTCACTGCGCCAAAAGTATCGAGCGTGGCTCGCCCCACACCCAAAAGTTTCATTTTGGCTTCATTGCTGTAAGATACAACACCACCCAAAAAATATTCAGAGCTTCCGGCATTGTTTGTAATTAAGCTCTGTATAAGGCCTCCCGTACAGGATTCCGCAGCAGAAACAGTTTTTCCAGAAGACATCATTTTTCTATGAAATACTTTCTCGATACTATCCTCGCCGAAGCCATAAATGTTTTGTGAAGGAATTATTTTCAGGAATTTGTGTATGATTTTTTCAACTTCTTGTTCAGAGGTTCCATATACACGGATGTCCACCATACCGGATTTTGGCAGAAAGGCAATTTTAGTTATGCTCGTTTCTTGAACACCTATGGTTTTTGTGTAGAGAATTGATTCGGGAATCCCGATTGTACGGATAGTTTTTTGAAAAATCGGGTTTGCCGGGAAATTTTTCTGCAGGATGGGTATCACATGCTCCACAAACATGCCCTTCATCTCGGAAGGGACCCCCGGTAGTGCAAAAAAATGCTTATCATTTTCAGAATAGTACAATCCGGGTGCTGTGCCTTTTTTGTTTGGAAGGGGAGTAAATCCTTGTGGTATTTCAGCTTGAGTTTTAACTATTTCAGGAATGGGTAAATCTTTCACTTCGTACATTTGCTGGATATTAACCCATGCTGAAGAGTCGAAGATGAGTTCTTTTTTGAAGAAGTCGGCAATAGCGTATTTCGTTACATCGTCATGTGTGGGTCCAAGACCGCCGCTTACGATGACCACATCATAGTGCTTCCAGCAATTCTCAAGTGTTTTTATGATAATTTCTTTGTCGTCTTTGATCGTAATCGAAGTCTCAAGAGGGATTCCGGCAGACGTTAGTTGAGCTCCAATAAAACCCTCATTCGTGTTTATAGTTTTACCTATCAATATTTCATTGCCAATGGCGACGTATATAATCTTTGCCATTTTTGCTCCAAAATTCAATTATTTTTCTTTTGTTTAGCAGAATTTAACATTGTTCAAATTACTTGACATCGAGAGATTAGTCAATGATTTCTTTCATCAATATTAGTTTTCGAAAAAAAATATGAGATTAAATGCTTTTTTGAAAGGAGCAGCTATGAAACTTAAGAGAAAAATTTTCCTACCCCTTATTATTTTTTCACTCCTATTTGTTGTCCTCCTTCATGCACAAGATACAAAGCCCTATGCAGAAGTTATGAATCTGCAGGGTGAAGTTATATTAAATCACGATCACCAGCTTTCACCGGCGGAAAAAGGTTCACTGCTTTACGATGGCGATATGATACTTACGAAAGAAAATTCATTTGCAATCGTCAAATTTTCAGACAATGGTGCGATCTCAAAAGTTTTTTCCAATAGTACTCTTACCATAAACATGAGCCAACGCGAGCAGAGCTTTATGAAGACTCTCACATTGGATGTCGGAAGGGTCTGGTCTGAAGTGACAAAGGGGAAAGGGGATTATTATATCCAAACCCCAACCTCTGTTGCTGCGATCAAAGGAACCGGTTTTATGACAAACGTGGATACACAAACCGGCTTTACAACCCTCCAAGTCTACGAGGGCACAGTAGAGTTCAGTAACGAATTTGGTAAAATTGAAGTTCCCGCAGGCAATCAGGGCTTCTCAAATGGCATTGATCCTCCTTCATTCCAGGTAATGGAAAATGTGCAGCCCCCCGAATCCCTGATGGAAACCACATTGCCTGAAGGCACACGAATTGAACAGCCAGAACAGCAATACCAGCAGCAGGAAAAACCTGAGGTAGAACTTCAATCTGTGGATGAACCGAAAACAGAAACGGAAACTGATAAACCAAAGAGTACAAGAAAGTCCATCCTGCCGGGCTCTCTTGGAATTGGCACAGTAACTATTGACGGGATTACTTATACCCGTATTCGTTTAATGCCGGAAATACCAATATGGAAGTTCAAGCTTGGCCTTGATTTTGATATTCTCATTGATGGCGACGGCGGTATTAGAAAGAAGGATTGGGATAATTTCAATGCCTATCTAAATAAGATCATGTATCTTGAATTTGCAAACAGACGTGATCCTCTTTATTTCAGATTGGGGGCATTTCCGAGTGTGAAATTCGGGCACGGACTTATTATGAGAGATTATACGAACATGCTGGACTATCCCGCTACAAAACAGCTTGGTGCTGAGATTGCAGTCAATACAAAAACCTTGGGGCTTGGATTCGATGTATTTTGCCCCAATGTTGATGAGCATAATATCTTTGCAGCTCGTGTAAAAGGTGTCCCATTTGCCGCAACAGGGATTCCATTTCTGAATAATCTTGAGGTAGGAGCAACAGGTGTAACCGACCTCGACCAATATAGCGGAATCAGAGCACGTAAAAATGAATTTTTCCCCGATGAATGGGCTGATTATGATATGGAGGATTGGGAGAATATTTATCATGTGATACACGGTGACACAACCGGTTTTTCAAGCTGGTATGAAGCAAATGAAGACAGTCTCCATCAACACCATTACCCGGACAATCTCGATGATAAAGAAAAGGTAACAATTATCGGCGCTGATTACACACTTCCGCTGCTAGACACAAAATTGTTCAAGTTGTATCATTATGGAGAATTAGCACATATTTTAGATTACGGTACGGGCGTAGTATTCCCAGGCTTTGGTGCAAAATTCCTCATCTTTGATGCCACACTCGATTATCGTTTCTTTGGTGAGGATTTTGAGTCTAATTTCTTTAACTATCTTTATGATAATGAGCGTGCGACTGTATCAGGAGATTCATTAAAATCCAAAAGCAGCACACTTAATGATATCAACAAATCTCAGGGATGGCGAGGAGAACTCGTATCCCATCTCTTTAACATTATTGATTTAACCGTTTCCTATGAAGATATTCATGGAAAAGATTATGACATGGGCAAATCAATACTTGGCGAAGTCAGATTGAAGGAAACATTTATTCCCGGGTTGGATTATGCCTACGCCCGATATTCACAAACACAGGTAGAAAAATTCACAACATGGAAAAGTCCAAATGCAATTATAGAAGCCCAAATCGGTTATGAGATCACACCCGTAACCCTCCTTGTGTGGGATTATAAAGTTTATTATGTTGATCTGAACGGTGACGGAAAGATCAGCGGAAATGATGAAACGAAAAAGACATATAGTTTCGGGGTGCAGATAAAAATATAAATATATGAAGGTTTTAATTGTAGGGAGCGGTGGTAGAGAGCATGCCATCGCATGGAAGTGTGCAAAGAGCAAAAAGGTGGACACGGTTTTTGTCGCACCCGGAAATCCCGGAATGGAAGATGTTGCTCAACCCATTCAATTGCAAAATATTGAGGAACTGATAAGGTTTGTAAAAGACGAAGGAATACAGCTTACTATAATTGGACCCGAACAACCCCTTGCAGAAGGAATGGTTGATGAATTCATGAAAGAGGATATTGTAGTGATCGGACCTTCTAAGCTGGCAGCTGAGATCGAGGGCAGCAAAGTCTTTGCAAAAAATTTCATGAAAAAATATCATATCCCCACTGCGGAGTTCAAAGTTTTTGATGAGATCGTTCCAGCACTGAACTATATCCTTGGAAAAGAGTTTCCCCTTGTCCTGAAAGCTGATGGGCTGGCTGCAGGGAAGGGTGTATTCATTTGTAATAATTATACAGAAGCAGAAACGATCCTCAACCAAACCATGCATTACGGCTTGTTCGGTGATGCGGGATCGCGGGTAGTGATCGAAGAATGTCTTCAGGGTGAGGAAGTTTCGCTTTTTGCTTTTACTGACGGAAAACATTTTGTTTCGACAATTCTTTCTCAAGATCATAAGCAACTCCTGGACGGAGACAAAGGACCTAATACCGGCGGCATGGGAGCATATGCACCGGCACGTTTTACAAAAGATCTGAAGAAACAGGTCGACGAGGAGATTATTGCCCCCACATTGAAAGGTATGCATAAAGAAGGAAGAACCTTCAGGGGAATCCTTTATGCAGGGGTTATGCTTACAGAAAAAGGTCCCCAGGTTCTCGAGTTTAACTGCCGGTTAGGCGACCCGGAAACACAAGTAATTCTTCCGCTTCTTGACAATGATCTCATTGATGTGTGTGAAGCTATCCTAAATGAACGCATCGATGAGGTGGTTTTGAAATGGAAAAATAAAAGTGCCGTGAATGTTGTAATCGCTTCCAGCGGTTACCCCGGCACCTATGAAAAAGGATATCCGATCAAAGGACTTGATAAAGTTTCTGATGGCACATTAATATTTTTTGCCGGTGTAAAAAAAGAGAAAGATACATTGCTCACCAACGGAGGGAGAGTGTTATCCCTGACAGCCCTGGGAAATGATCTTCAAGATGCGCAGAAACAAGTTTACAAAGAAGTTGAAAAAGTCTCCTTTACAAACAGTTATTACAGAACCGACATCGCCCAAAAGGGAATACACAGATTATGAAAGAAGTAGTTCGCTGATGAAGAAGGTACTTACAGCAATCCTGTTCTGTTTTTTGGCTGCCACATTATGGGGAACAAACAGCTTCGAGATAGAAAAGGTGACCGAAGATTATATTCAGATTCACCTGAAAATCGACGAGTACAATATTCCTCAAACATCGGATAAAACCACAAAAAGTCTGTCTTTGCCCGGTTTGGAAATATATTTTGTAAACACAGAGGGCTTGCCGAAACTGCCTTTTCTGTCAGAAAACATAGGGATTCCACCAGAAGGGAAAGTGAGTGCGAGCATAGTTTCTCAGCAATTCATCCTTCTACCGGGAGTTTCTATACCGATTAATCGTCCATATAAAGATGAGGGCATACTTGTTCCAGATCCTTCACGGCAGGTCATTGATTTCTCTAAAAAGAAATTCTATCCTGAAAATATTATTGAAACCCAGCCGATTGGATATGTGGGAAATAGGTATCTCGGATCCTTCCGTATTTTTCCTATTCAATATAACCACGCGCAGAAATCAGCAAAACTATTTACCGATCTTGTAGTTCAAATTCATATCACGGGTGATAAAAGCAAAAGTTACGACCGAAGTGCTAGTTATATAGATGGATTTGCAGATAGGATGATCGTCAATAACGAGTTCTCAAAAAACTGGCGTAAAGAGAAAGAACCCGAATCTGCATCTTACAAAAGGCAGAATGAAACGGAAATTACCCAATTCAAATTTATTATAAATGAAAAAGGGATATACAATATAACATATGATTATCTTAAGGACACTTTGCAAACTTGGATAGATTCTCTTGAAACCGAGTATGATGTTCTTCTTAAGATCGATGAGATCAATCCGAAATATCTACAGCTTCATAATATGGGTGAGCAAGTTCCGATTTATTTTTTTGGGCAGGATGATGAATCCTTTGATGAAGGTGATTATTTTGAATTTTATGCGGATATATCCCATGGAGAAGATTGTTTCTATAATCCCTTTTCGTGGGAAAATGTGTACTTTTTAAATTATGAAGAGGGAGCGCTCGGCACACGCCTTGCTGTCGAGGATGGCGGTTTGTATGAGACAGATCCTTATAGTTATAGAAAAGTTTATAATTTCGACACTAAGGTACATTTTGAAAATCAGAGTATATACTCGAAGCTGAGCCAGGTTAGTCAGGTGCGGGAAGATCTCTGGTTTTGGCAGCAGATCAGCGCACCAAATATGACAAATTTCTCGATCCAGCTTTATGATCCCCTGCAAAGCAATGCCAGAAGTGCCGAAGTTGAGATCTGCTTCTTCGGCGAAACTTATGGAAGCGAGAATAATACCGGAGAGCACCACTCATTGTCCTATATAAATTCTTCACAGGTCGGCTCGGAGTTTTGGTACGGTCAGAATGAAAAGCTTATGTCCGGCACGATGAGCAACGATAAGCTCAATAATGGGAGCAATCAAATTTATATTTCTCTTCCAGGCGATACGGATGCAAGTTATGATCGTATTCTATTGGATTATATAGATATTAATTATTGGCGGGAATGTATTGCTCACAATGATATGCTTGAATTCAATAAACCCACCTCTTATCCATCCGGCTTGATGCAATTCGAGATCAATGAATTCACCGTTCCTGATATTGATGTATATAAATTGGGAGTGAGCAAGTTTGAAAATCTAAGTATTGAGTCAGGGCTTCCAGGGGGCGGTGCCCCTTATTTGCTAATATTCCAAGACAATGTTTTAGATAACAACACCAGGTATATTGCGGTAAGCGATTCACGGAAGCTCATACCTAAAGAAGTTCTTCCGGATTATCCAAGTAATATCAGAAATCCTGGCGAGCAGGCGGATTATCTTGTGATATCCAAACGGGAGTTTCTTGAAGAAGATATTTTTTATGATTTTGCAGCCCACTGGTATGATAAAAAAGGGCTCGTTGTAAAAACCATCTCCACAGAATCTATTTACGACGAATTTAATTACGGACTGCGCTCTGATCAGGCGATCAAAGATTTTATTTCTTATACGTATAATAACTGGCAGGAACCTTCCCCTCAATACGTTCTTTTGCTCGGTGATGCCTGTTATGACGAAAGACCGATCTCGCCGAATAAAAAATATAGCATTGTACCCTCGCATATGAGCTGGTCCTACCATGTTGGCGCTACGGTTGACGATAACTGGTTTGTGGCAATAGTTGGAGATGACGAGCTTCCGGACCTTGCAATAGGCAGGATTCCAATCTGGGAAACCGAGCAGATACTCCCCGCTTTTGCGAAGACGATCCAGTATAACACACAACCAAACTTCAATGATAACTGGCGCAATCATCTCATGCTCATTGCTGGTGGATCGGGTGTATTCGAAGATCAGAGCCAGCGACTGAATGAAAAATATATTCCCAAAAACTATCGAGTCTCGCGCATTTATGCACAGTCCGATCACGATGACCCATATTGGGGCAGCACCACGAACATCAAAGATTATATTGATGATGGAACTGCGCTCATTCAATTCATGGGGCACGGTGGCGGGCAGATATGGTCTGACCTTAACCTTATGAATTTGGGAGATATCTCAACGCTTTTTAATGATAACTATCCAATAATCAGCAGCTTGACATGTTATACTTCAAACTTTGAATATCCCGGTACAAGCTGTCTTGGAGAAGCTTTTGTGCTGGAGGCAGGCAAGGGGGCAATCGGTTTCTTCGGAGGTGCGGCAAAGGGATTTCTCGACCAGGATGAGTATCTTGGTGCATATTTCCTGCAGAGTATTTTCACTTTCGGTGAAAGAAATTCTGCAACTATATGCAACGTAGCGAAGATTGAATATGCACTCAAATATCCAGGGAATATCGCCAATTTAGTTTTCCTTCGGTCATTCAATTATATGGGTGACCCGGCGATTGATATTGTTCTACCAACTCAGGAACTTGAGACGATTCTTAACAGCTACCAGTTTGTAAAAGGTGACACAGTCTCAATTTTTATAGAAAATGAGGATTCTACGCTCAATCGAATTTCCTATTATGTCACTGACGAAGAGGATCTTATACGAAATCCCTATAATCAGGACGAGCTTATTCAGGTTGAATTGAATAATATTGAGAGAGAGTCCTATACTCCATCAGGTTATGAATATGTAATTGATACTTTAGAGACATCTTCCGAGTTTTCCAGAATTGTAAGAACTTATGGTTATGATTCATATTCAGACTATGTTGGACATACCATTTTCACCGTTGGTAAATCTGCGATTTTTGATATCACTATCAATCCCACTTCACCATGTATAGGAGATTCTGTTACCATCTCAGCAAAGGTTTATGACAAAGAAGGTATTGATCATGTTAATTGTGTATGGTGGACTAATTCGATCGAGGAGACAACTATTTCGATGTATCCAAACCCCCTTGACACAATAATGTATGTCACAGAGTCACCTATAACTGCTTTTCTTAATGAGACAAATGTACATTACCGAATAGAAGTATGGAATAATTCATTACAAAAGGAAAGTTCTGAAGAGTTTGAATATTCTGTAAAAGGGCCAGATATTGATGTCCGGAGTTTAGAAAAGTTAATTGCAAATAATGGGAGTTACTTTAAAATCGGTTTGTACAATGACGGAAGCTCAAGTTCTTTTTCCGCAAAATTATATCTAGATAAAGATGGAATTAATATTGATTCAACGACAGTTGAGGGCTTGCCGTCAGATCAAGGAAAAGATGTCCTATTACAATGTGAATTAAATTCTGGAACTTATGACATAAACGTATCTATCAATCCAGGCATATGCAAAAAATATTGCGATGAACCTAGCAAAATTTTTGGGTCGCATAATGTAAAAGAAGAAATAGCAATTCGTTTCACAACAGAAGAACTTCAAAATAATGTTGATGATATTATACGAGAAATCCTTATTTATACACCAACCTCTTCAAATGAGTGTGAATTAACTCTTAGAGTTTATGAGGGAGGATCACTTGAAAACCCACCAGGCAATTTAGTATATGAGACAGGGTTTGGGTATTTTTCTTCGAACACATGGATTGATCATATTCCTAGTGTGCCGATTAAGATAAAACCTTTTAAAGAATATTGGATTGTTTATGAAATAAATACCCATATCCGTAGACGTGCATGGATGGATGATAAACCTGGCGCAACCAATAAAGGGGATTTATGGCTTTCTCCATCGGGTTGGGTTTCAGTATCACAATACTATCCTTCCTTTGATAGCAATTGGATGATTAAGATGAACTTGTGTTCGTCCACATCTTTCTTAGAACTGGATTATTCAAATAATCAACTCAGCAAAGAATTCCAGATTAACGATTTCATTATATCGCATGGTAATTTAAGTACTCATGCCAGTATTGACTCAAACTTTGTCGCTTCATTTACTTCAGGTGTTGTCGATCACGATGCTAAGTTTTACATTCAACCCTCAGCTCTGGATATAGCAACCCTTCTCCCTGATGTAGAAGCAATTCCATTATTTTCCGGCGCAGTAATGAGTTACACAATTGCCCCATTTGATTCATCCTGTTTGACCCAGGAGAAAAAATTTAAGAAGAACATCTCGTTGTTGTTCAATTATACAAGAACAGACACAACGATACAGCAACTCGCAAAGCTGGGTAATTTTAAGCTCTACCGCTATGACGAGGATATTAAATGTTGGTTCATGATCGGAGGCGATACAAATCTTCAGGATAAAAATGTGGCATATGCTTATATATCAAAACCTGGGGTTTACAGCTTGTTTAACAATAATGATACGACCGTGCCTTCTATTGATGTAAACGTTGAGGGTCAAGAATTTACGAACGGTGGATATGTAGATAATAATGCTCAGTTCTCTTTTATTATTCAGGACAAAAATGGTGTTGATATTGAAAAAATCAGAATATTCCTGAATGGGGAGGCGGTAACAAATTATACTCTATCAAGCAATAATATTACTTCCATACCAGTGAAATATCAAATCGATGTTGATGCCGGTTCCTATACGATTATTATTTCTGTGACCGACGTGAATGGAAATTATCATGAGAAGGTTGTGAATTTCACAGTTCAAAAAGAATTCAATATTATAAATATCGGCAATTATCCGAATCCGATTTCTCTTGAAACAACTGATCCAAATAATGAAGGAAGAACCCGTTTTACCTATACTCTCACTGACGATGCGGATGAAGTAAAGATTGAGATATATACAGTTTCAGGACGATTAGTGAATGTCATAAAAGATATGCGTACAACTGTTGGTTACCATGAATACCCGCATGCGCTCAAGGGCTGGGAGTGCGTTGACCGAGACGGGCGAAAGCTTGCAAACGGCGTGTATTTCTATAAGATAATTGCTCAAAAGGGAATCAAGAAAATAGAAAAGATCAAAAAAATGGCAATCCTGCGATGATGAAGAAAACCATAATATTACTTTTGCTTATTTTGTTACCGCTGTCCTTGTATGCCGGACGATACGCAGGTGATTTTATTTTGCTCGGAAGTGGAGTCCGACCTCTTGGAATGGGCGGTGCCTTTTCCGCAGTTGCAGATAACGGAAGCGCTATTTATTGGAATGCATCGGGAATTGCCCAGATCACTGATATTGAAGTGCAGTTTATGCACGCGTTTCTCTTTGATAACTTAGCTTCGTATGATTTCTTCTCTTTCTGTATTCCATTGCCGGCGAGTACGACAATTGGTATCAGCTTCACACAGCTTTCTGTAGATAATATTCCATTTTATGATGAGATATGGATTAAGAACTCTAATGTGTTTAAACGGTCAACTAATGTAGATTTGCAACTCACCGGTAATCCTGACGGATATTTTACGAGCTCAGATCAATTATTTGAATTTGCTTTTGCAAAAAATTTCTCAAAAATAATTAATCTCGGCTGGGAACTTTTCGATCTTCCGATCGATTATTATATTGGCGGCGCTTTCAAATATATAAAGCGCGATGTTTATGAAAATCTTGGAGATGGGATGGGCGGAGATTTTTCGTTTATGGTGCGAACCGATCTCGGGATGCTGACGGAAGTTCCATGGCTCGGGAAGATCAAATTTGCCTTTAATCTTCAGGATATTGGCGGCACAAAGATTACTTGGGATACGCGTTCCAAGCATGTTGATGAGATCGTTACCACACCCCGGCTTGGTCTTGCACTTGACCAACCGCTTTCTTTTGTTGATTCAAGGATGATCCTTGCTTTTGACTGGAGTGATGTGTATGAGTATTCAAGGAATTTTGGATTAGAATTTACGTACAAAAATATTTTATCTGTCCGTTCGGGCTTATATGATCAGCATTTTACTGCAGGATTGGGATTTCGTTACAGACAGTACACGATCAATTACGCCCTGATTACTCATACAGATTTGGGAAATTCACACAGGATAGGGATTACGGCAAATTTCTAAATCCTAATTTTCAATTACAAATAAATATTTAACCGATACTACAAATATTTAATTATGTCTTCGGGTTTCTCAATTGGTACAATTTTATCAATATTATGAGTCTTGTATCCGAGCACAGTTTTCCCGAAATCAAGGCAGTATGCAATTTCAGAAAGTGTTCCGTATTTGCCATCGATCGCAATGGCAAAATCACATGTTCTTGCAATAATTACGTTCCGTGCAGTTGATATGCCTGTGACAATAGGTATAGAAATGTAGGGGTTAGCTTCCTTTTTCTCAAAACCGGGGAGGATTCCAACTGTTATTCCATCACTTTCGAAAGCCCCTTTTGCTGCAGCTTCCATAACTCCACCGAGTCCTCCGCATACCAGAATGCAATTATGTTCAGCAATAAGTTTTCCAATCCGATACGCAAAATCAAACAAATGTTGATCTACTGAATTACCGCCTATCACAGCAGCAAGTTTTTGTTTCATTATACAAACACAATGGAAACGACAAAAGCAGCTGCCAGAGAAATGAAAGTAGGCCAGAACAGTTTTTTATAAAAATCCTTAAGACTCGATCCAAAAAATTCAAGCGATACTGACACACAGGGGTGAATTGGAGAAACAATATATCCCATATAAGTAGAAAAGAACATAATTGCAAAGAGAAAGTAAGACATCGCATCAGTGCCGAAACGAGAGTAAAAAATAGGGAGCACAATTGCAAAAGGCATCTGCACTCTGCCTGTTACAAAGCCAAGAAATGCCGCAATGAAGACAATAGTAAAAGTCTTTGAAATTGCTATTTTTGCAATTATTTCAGACATATTCGATGCCTCAAATATATTCAAAAAGAGAAACATACCAATTATGATAAGAAAATATTTGAGGGGCTTCATCTTTTTAATGACCTGGATCAGGTCATGTGGCTTCATTTTTCCAAAAATCATCGCAAGAATAAGACTGATGGACACGCCAATAATAAGAGGAATTTCTGTAAGAATACCTGGGAAAAGGATCATCAAAAAAAGGTGGATGAGTGGAGCAGCAATAATAATTCCAATTGGAGTATAGAGGGCTTTATGGTTCAGATGTTTTTGTGTGGGAAGATTACCCCTGATCCCCTTGAGTAAGAATATCCAACCGAGTATTATCATAAGAATAAAACCTGGTATCAAATACAAAAGAGCTTTATATAAGTATAGATTCGCCATCTTACTTGTGACCAACAACGCCCCGAGCGGATAGATGAGTATCAGCGCATGGCGGAACCATACGTTGATGGCGGTGTATTGTTTATCTGATATATCTTCACCAGCCCTGAGCACAAGCGGAGCAGAAAGAAGTGCGCCACCAGGCATAGGCAACATTCCCAGAAAAGCAGGCCCGAAAATGAGAAATAATTTCCGTTTCAAACGAAGGTTGTTAAACATCCCATCCATTAATCCTGATTTATCTAACACGCCACCGATGAGGGGTATTATACCGACAGCGACACCCAGTAAAAGTA
>JAVCDK010000070.1 GCA_030765865.1 Candidatus Celaenobacter antarcticus
TATATGCTCTATCCGCAACGTACCGAAGGGTGGATCCAGACGTTCGATACTAAATAGATTTTGATCTAAAAGCGTCTGAAGCTCGGTGAGATCGCTGCATTGATCAATGCAAGCATTCATTTGTTCACTTGAAAATGAAGGATTTGCGAAAACTATTTTATAGTTCAATGATTCTCTCTATCTTACTTTGTTTGGGATTATATTTAAAAATTTTTCATTTTATATTTTCCATTTTGAAATTATCCAGCGTCACACCATCCACATTGAACATCTCATCAGGAAGTAAAAGCACATCATATACTTCATTTTGTATCGCTCGTTTAACATCCTGCCCCGCGATCAGACCTGCAACTGTTACATCTTTACCAAGAAATTCATTCTCAACTTGAATGACCTTCCACTTTTGATCCTCCTTAGAATTAAGCTCATCGATCAATCCTTTAAAGATAGGATAGAAGGACACACCTGTCACAAAAAGAACTTTTTTATTTCTGTGCTGTATGAGCAATTCAGCAGAATAATTTTCCCAATTATCAATAAAATCTCTAACTAAACCAATACCATTTTCGATTTGAGGAAATCCTTCATAATACTCATCTTCAGGAACAGGCATATCCGCAAGGAGGAAAAACTCGTCAGCAAGTGATACAATACCCGAGCCATATTCTTCATAAAACTTCCTTCTCCATTTCTCAGACTGTAAAATAACTTTTTTTGCTTGTGCCTTATTCGCTTTTTTGAGTTGGGGCAGATCTTGCCTGAATTTTGTCAAACCAACCGGGACAATTCCAATAGACTGCACCGCAGGATAAAGCGAAGCGAGATCAAATACAGATCCTTCAAGCTCAATGCCATCATTCCAACCCGGAATAAGCACGATCTGAGTATGAATAGAAATACCATTTTCAGCAAATAACGAGAGCTTCTTCATTATTGAAATATCTTTCTTGTACCGCATGATCTTCTGCCGCAATTTGTTATTAGTCGTATGAACTGAAACGTATAATGGTGAAAGATGCTGCTCAATAATCCTCTTATAATCTTTCTCAGTTAGATTTGAAAGCGTGATAAAATTCCCATAAAAAAAGGAAAGCCGAAAATCATCATCCTTCACTTTTAATGAAGCTCGTACATCGGGATGAATTTGGTCAACAAAACAAAAAATGCAGTTGCACACACACTTTCGAACTTTCATCGGAGATAGTTCGAGCCCGATATCCTCATCAATATTTTTCTTAAAAAAATGGGTAAATGTTTTTTCTCCCCTTTTGATCTTTAGCGTTATCTGCTCTTCAGATTGATAAAATATGTAATCAAGCTCATCATGAATGGCATGACCATTTATTGAAAGAAGGATATCTTCCGGCTGAATTTTGATTTCATCAGCGATGGTATCAGGTAGGATATACTGAACTTTTACATTCATAAAAAATAAGAAAGGCGGGAATGATCCCGCCTTATAAATATTTTTGTTCCTTTTATTTTTAAGTAGATTGATATATTTAAAATCTGAATACCCAATATCCAACACGGAATATCCAATATCCATTTATTAAGGTATGGAGCAATGCTGGCAAAAGTATTTTTGTTTCTATTGCTCATTTTTCTCTTTCGCTTTATCCGCCAGCCGGCGGAAAAGTATTGAAATCAACTCATCTGTCTCCTGCAATAAAGGGAACAATTTTGTTGTGTTGGTTACCAAGCAGGGGCTTGGTAACCAGAATCTAACCGCATAATCAATAAGACTATCCTGTAAATCAAACTTCTTTTGATTATTTTCAGTATTCTTTTCTTTCTCACTCATTTATTTTCTTACTTCATACCTGGATATTCCGTGTTGGATATTGGATATTATCTTCAAATTACCCACTTAATTCTTAAAAGAGCTATTATTTTTTATGGTTAGAATTTGTATTCTTCTGCAAGAATTTCCTGAGCTGCTGTAAGACCTGCTCCCCATTCGAATTTCCAGCCGAGTTCATGAAGCGCGATCTCAAGAGCTGAGATTACAGAGATAATATCGAAAATTTCAATATAACCCATGTGTGCAATACGGAATATTTTACCTTTGATGGGAGCTTGTCCGCCTGCAATGGTGAATCCGTACTTATCACGGAGATTTTTCACGAGTGCGAGTCCATCGACTGATTCAGGAACTTTAACCGCAGTTGCCACATCGCATGAAGGATGAGCATACAGTTCCAATCCAAGTGCTGCTACTGCTGCACGGACTGCTTTCCCTAGTACTTGGTACTGATAGAACATGTTTCCGAGTCCACGCTCTTTTATCATATCGATTGCAACAAGCAGACCCTTTATATGAAGCACAGAACCTGTGTAGGGATCTGTATTTGCAGCTAACTTTTTGCGATATATTTTCCAATTAAAATAATAATTTGGTTGTATGCATTCATCGATGACTTTCCACGCCTTTTCATTCACTGCAGCATATGCATGCCCGGGAGGAAGCATAAGTCCTTTTTGCGAACCGGCAACACAAATATCCACTTTCCAGTCATCCATGTAGAATTCCTGTCCGCCAAGTCCTGAGATAGCATCGATGACGAGTAATGCATCGGTTTTACTGACAATTTCACCGAGTTTCTTAACAGGTTGCACACTGCAAGTCGATGTTTCTGTGAGTTGAGTATACACTCCCTTCACCTCAGGATTTTCATTAAGAAGTTTTTCAACGTCAGCTGGATCTACAGCGGTCCCCCATTCAATATCGATATACAGGGGTTGTGCACCGAATTTTTCTGCAATCTCACCCCAGCGTTCAGCAAATTTCCCGCCGCGAATAATGATCGCCTTGTCTCCTGGATTGAGCACATTGGAGATCGCTCCTTCCATTGCGCCCGTACCGCTTGAAGCAAAGATCAAGACATCGCTATCGGTTTGGAAAATATATTTCAAACCTTCGATCGCTTTTCCTACTTTTTCTTTGAATGCAGGAGTTCTATGATGAACCATTGGCTCTGCCATCACCTGCAGGATCTTCTCGGGAACCGGTGTAGGACCGGGTGCCAATAAATATTTTTTCATTTCTTCTCCCTATGTAAGATGTATTTATATTTTGCTATATTCTTTTATAATTTCCATAACCCATTGAGTATTTTTTTCTAGGTCATCAATTTTAATATTTTCATGAGTGGAATGAACATCATTCATGCCAGTGCCAATAATAGGAACAACGAGTCCATGCTCTGCAAATACATTTGCATCACTTCCACCACCGCCTGTCTCTATCCTGGACTCGACACCGATATTCCGTGCTGCTTGTTCTGCAATTTTCACGATCTCTTCTTCCTCATCTATTTTGAGTGCTGCAAAATCTTTAAGTACATGGGCTTTTGATCGTGCTTTTATTACTTCCGCATCCAACTTCACCTCATACTTAGCAGCAACTTCTTCAAATGTTTTAATGATATCATTAGTGACTTTCTCAAGTTTTTCTTCATTATGGCTGCGAACTTCACCGCTGATAAAGCATTCCTTCGGAACAATATTATGAGCGAGACCACCTTTGATATTTCCAACATTTGCAGTGGTTTCAAAATCAATTCGTCCAAGTTTCAGTTTACCTAAAGCTTCCCCTGCAATCTGTATGGCATTGATACCTTTTTCAGGATATCCACCTGAGTGTGCTTCTTTACCTGTAACGATTATCTCAAAAATATTCAACGACGGAGCTTGTGTGACGATGGTACCTACTCCATGCCAATCCAGCGCATAACCAACTTCAGCATCTATAAGAGAATAATCAAGATTCTTTGCACCAAGCAGGCCCAACTCTTCAGAAATCGTAAACAAAACCTGGATCGGCGCATATTCATACCCCTCTTCATTAAGTCGCCTTATCGCTTCAACAATCTGTGCAACACCAGCTTTATCATCACTGCCGAGTATGGTTGACCCATCGGATTTTATATAACCGTCTTTTATGACGGCTTTGATTCCTATTCCAGGTTTTACAGTATCGGTATGAGCGCATAGAAGAAGGGGCGTTTTGTCTATCTTTCCCTTGAAATTTGCTATAAGATTTCCTACATTTCCCTGTGTCGCATGATGGGCATTATCAAAAATTACTTCTGCATCCATTTCAGAAAGATCATTCGCAATTTTTTCAGCAACTCTCTTTTCATCCTTAGATTCACTATCAATTTCAACTAACGAAATGAAATATTCAACTAATCTGTCCACGATATCTCCTAATTAATTCTAAATTCATGCAAAGCATTATAAATACACCAAATCATATATTCTTTCAAGTTATTAAAATTTATTTTATTTGTATAATAGCTTTACCGTTAGAAAATTTGTCAAATAATTCAACCCCTCTAATGATTTTATTCCTCAAAAGGATACCCCTATACTCTTAACTTCTTATACCGCTCCAGAAATTTTGTTAAATTTACCCAACTTTCAGTACTTTGAACCAAATTTCATCATTAACTATGACCGCTTTATATTGGAAATTTTCCGCGATAAAATAGGTCTCTCCGTCAATAAACAACAATTCACGATCTTCAGGGATAATCTCGATGAGTGCTCCGACAGGAAGCTCCACGACCGCATATTCATTATCGTCCACAACTTTAATGACCTTGAACCATATCTCATCATTCACAATAACTGCCTTGTATTGAATGCCGTCTGCAAGAAAATAGGTTTCACCTTCAACTATCAATTTCTCGCCGTAGTCAGGAATTGTTTCAACCAGAGCGCCGATCGGTGGACTTACTACCACGTATTCTTCCTCTTCTTCAACGTATACATAATAGACATTACAGCTATAATAATATTCAATATCATGCCACCAAAAAGCATAATAGTACGGGGGAAGCCATGAGATACGGAATCCAAAGGGAGGCCATACTCTCCAGTAATAGTCATCCCAGGGACGATAGTAATAACCATAATAATAACTATATTCAGTATTGTTATAGATAATGATCTCAACATTGTTATCTTCATGTTCGATCTCAATCTCTTCCGGTTTAAGTTTCTGCCTTGGAGAAATGTAATTTGAAGGTATTCCATGCGGCTTTTCTTTGAGATAGTTCTCGATCATCTCATTATCAATTGATGTATTTTTATTGATCGGGGATTTTGAATGTATCATCAATTCATTCTTTGATTTAATGTCCTTATCAACATTCGGCCTGTATGTTTGATTAACTTTGACCTTGTCTGATGAAATCGTGTTGGTCTTTTCATTCGAAGTTTGGACTTTTGTTTTCTCGATCTGAATATTCGGGGTTTTGTCTTCGGTTTTTTTCTTATTAGGAACGGTTATGACCTCGACCTTCTTTCTTACGACAGATTTCTCTTTTTCATCATCAGTTGTAGTATTCTTCTTTACATCAACCTTTTTGACAGTACTGTTATTTGATGTATTCTTCTGTGTGGCAGATTTTGTTTCTACTTTCCCTTTCTTGTCAGTTTCGTCTTCTGCAATTTTCTTTTCAGTTGTGTTTTTCGCTTTCGCAGGTATTTTTGATCCAGGTCCAGCTATTGCAAGAGAAGTGACTAATAGAAATGCCATAAGAAATATGATAAAAATACCGTAGTTTCGTTTCTCTCTTTTTTTCATTTTAACCACCTATAAAATTTTTTGTTTAATTAGATTAAAAATCTAAATGAAGGTTTAATCTGTCAATTCTTATATTAGTTAACAAATTTTTATTTGAATATCTTATTAATAAAACAGACATATGCAAAATTCAACATACAGATTTAATAAATAACTTTGAAATTGTACTCTATAATTCACTATTCGGTCCACCATATGCTCCCATATCATTACGTGAGCCATCTAAATCATTATATTCTGAGTTTGGATTTCCTGCATCAATACACGGGGAATTATTCTGAAGATGGTAGTCCCCAGTTGCTTCATTTGAAAACAACGGATTGGTTATGATATTACCTTCAAGCCAATGTACATTTTCCGGATAATGAGTTGATATACTATCAGTACCCCCCTGGACATCTGAATATTGAATATCAATTGTGATACTTTTTTGTCCTATTTTACCATCATCAAAAGCTATTTCCTGTGGAGAATTATTCCATAAAATTGAATTTAATAATGTTGGATGTGTATATGTTCCACAATAAATAGCACCACCCGAGACCAATGCTCTATTACCTGAAATTGTAACATTTGTAATAAGTCCATAATCTCTAAAAGAAACTCCACCACCGTAGCTTGCCTGATTTTTTACAATAATATTATTCTTAAAAGTTAAATTTTCAACACTGTTCATATATATCCCTCCACCCTCGTGAGACCGGTTATTTGAAATAATATTATTTGTCAATACAAGATTCGATTGAGAACAACAGATACCTCCACCGTAACCATGAGCCACATTTCCATCAATGAATAAATTTTCCAGTATAACATCTGAAAATATACAAATATCTAAACCTCCTCCACTATATTCTTCAGATTTGTTATTAACAATATCTGAACTTTTGATATAAATTATTGAACGGTAACAACTTACTCCACCTCCATCTGTTCTTCCAATATTATCTACAATTTTACTATTCACGATATTTAATTCCGCATTTCGACATATTATTCCACCACCATTTACACCATAGCCGCCACCTGCATAATTACCAGAAATATTTGTGTGATAAATGTTACAAATACTATTTTGCGCAACAGCTATTCCACCTCCTAATCCGGTACTGTTATCTCTAATATTCATATTACTCAAGTTAACATCAGAATTAAAACAAAGAATACCTCCTCCGCAATATTTGTATCCATAAGTATTTATATCCTCATATGTTCCCGAACCATTAATCAAAGTCAATCCACTAATTGAGGAATAGTTTTCGTTACTATCTTTTATCAATATTACACTGCCTGACTGTGAACCATCAATTATTGTATTCTCAATAAATTCTTCATTATTGAATATCGAATAAAAGGATTGGATTGTTATATTTTTATTAATAATCTCAAGATTTTCATAGTATGTTCCAGGTAATACTATAATAGGAATATTTGTATTATTCATATTAATCGCATCTTGTATTGAAGCATAATCCAAAGGAACCCAAATGTTATCATGTTCGACGTTACCAACAGCAATATTTGAATAATCGGAACAACAGAAATTATTAAATGATCTAACTCTATAAAAATATACTTCTGATACATTAATATCACTGTCTCTGTAATATGGTATGTTTGAATCAACTATTACAATCTCCTCAAATTCACTATTTAGCAACCTGCGTTCTATGATAAAGCCCTTTTCTTTAGTACTTGTATCAATCCAGCTTAGATCAATATTGTTATACTGAATATCAATGGATAAAGCAGTTGGAGCTTGAATTAATGGCTGTATCATACATTCTGAATAATCAGATAAGGAAATACCATTTTTAATCCTTAATCGGTAATATATATTTGATCCAAAATTAGATATAAAGTCAACAATTTGGAATTCATTGTTAAAGCCGTTATTGGCTTCTGGGCTGTATTCTGTATAATTTTCTAGCCACGAACCATCTTCAACTTTTTTATCGATGACGTAGCAATATTCACCATAAGAATTATCTAACCAATTTAATCTAACACTATCCTCACAGAAGTGTTCTATTGTGAAATCAGAAGGTAAGGAATTGTCTGAAAACCAAGCAACTGTATCTGATTTCCCAATTATCATAGTATCAGAAATCTCTGAAATATAGTAAGAATATACTACCCTTGAACCAGTTCCTATTGTATCTAAACATGAAAATGTATAAATAGAAAACTGCTTATAATTATTAATCCAATCTAATTCACCGTTTTTCTTTGAAATCATGAACGAGGAGCCATTTATATTGCCCTTCTCCCATGATAACTTAACAACATTGTCACCAAAAAGTGCAATTTTAAGATGATAAGGATTCTCATAATTAGGTTCAGTTGTATGACTACAGCAACCATAAATTACAATAACAATTAGAACTAATATTATAAAAAAATAACGCATAAAACGCTCCTATTGTTTTATAAATAACTAATTATTCTATTCCAATTTTCTGTCAAATATTTTCATAAATCCTGTACATGGTAATTGAACACAAAACATCAATATTATTCTCCCTTATAACTATGTTCCATTAAGAGAAGATCTCCATCTTTTATCAAGCCAATTCCAGGTGCATAGATATTACAATCCTTCGCGTCAGGTTCAAGCGTTGTAGTTTCTTCGATTATCAAACAACCTGTAAAAATACCTGCAGGAGTTGCTAAGGTATCCGTAATCGATAATACTTCTGCTCTATCCATAGCAACACCGGGAGCTATTTCCTGATAATAACGTGAACCAAGTAAAACCATTCCGGGAATCATCAAACCAAATTTTGCACCATTTTCACCCGCAATCCATGCACCGTGATTGTTCACAACTTCTCCATTTTTGTAAATGTCTACATCTTCCCCAAAATAGAATATACTACTCGTGTTCGCATCATAAGCAAAATAATTTCTTGAAACTTCAATTAACTCACCATTCACTGATTCTCTTTCTTCGACAATTCGAGTTTCCAAACCATCCACTAACTTTGTTTCATTAAGCACAGTAATGACAAGCTTCACATGCTCTTCAGCATCTGAGTTTTCCAGAATAAGATAATAGTTGGGTTCCAGAATGAAATAAGTATTACTTCCAGTTGTCGAAAATTTGTGAGATAACACCTGAAAATCCTCTGTCCATCCGCATTCTTCCTGAGCAAAAGAAAAGGAATATAAACACATACATAAAACGAAAAGCATCCAAAATTTTTTATTCATTTATGTTCTCTTCAAGTCATTACTTACATTTGTGAATATGGTACGCACAAATGTCAAGAGCTGTCAAGAAATACTATTCAGAATTAAATTGACAAAATAACCTCTCATTATTGGCATAAAATATACGATGATTTTAACAAAAACTAAACAGCAAGAGGTCGCAATGAAAAAATATTTTAAAAAATTCTTACCATTTTTCATCATAATATTCATCACAATTTTCCTTTTTTCATCATGCACAGAAACAGCCGGACCAGACGGTTCATTAAGTGTATCATTTCCCCTGCTTCATAAAAAACACGATTTATACTACCATCTTGATCATACTGCCCGGTCTATCGAGATGCTCTTTACCGAGGAAATTGATGAAACAACAGTAGCCAATAATATTGATTTTTCCGACATAACCGGCTCGCTGAACTCACATTATGATGTTGAAGTATATGGCAAGATAATTACTTTACAATTTCATACTGAATTTTTCCTGAATGATGGCTGGAAGTATATACTCACCATAAGCACAGAACTAAAATCGACAGATGGTAATTGTTTGAAGAAAACAGAGAATATCGAGTTCAGGACTACCGGCAAACCGATAGCCAATATTGGTAGTTTGCAGCGAACCTCAATTGTGTGCATAAGCGATATTCACATGGGAGATGAAAGAGCAGTTTCCGGTAATTATTGCTGGTTTAATAAAAATGCTGATGCTCTTGAAAACTTCCTTGATTACGTAATGAGTTGCCCCGATGTAAAACAGCTCGTTATTCTTGGAGACCTTTTTGATGAGTGGCTTGTTCCGTATGATGTTTCTCCATTTGATTCCACTGTGAATATTCATAATTCGGAGGAATATTTTCATTCAATAGCAAACTGTTCAACCAATCTGGAAATCTTCAATAAATTCAGGACAATTGTGAATGAAGGTGAGATAGAACTTATTTATGTTCCGGGCAATCATGATATGCTGCTGACTCATGAAATATTGGATGGGATCATCCCGAATATTACCTGGATGGGTGATGTTCCGGGACTTGGGCAATATTCCCCTGTTGATGGAATTATCATGGAACACGGACATCGTTATGACTTATTCAACTGCCCGCAATCCCTGATAAATCCATCCCATAAATTACCACCCGGATACTTCATTGCGCGCTTATATGCAACGGGTATGGCTTCGCAAGCTGCATATAATCCCCAGAAATTCATTAACGAAAAAGAATCTTTTGAATTTTTTACCGGATGGACGCTTGCGTTCCTCACAGTGTTATCTGATTTCAACATGGATTGCCCTCCATTGTATGACGAGATAATAAAAATGGGCGGGATCGACAGCTATTTTGACCCCCTCTCTTTCAATGGTGCTTATGAAATGTATGCAGACAGTATCGAAACACTTTGGCAGCAAACGCAGGCAGTAAATGAGGTTCCAGTTCCAATAAGTACTGCAATAGCAATATGGAATGGTGTTGACCTTTCGGGTGCACCTATAATAGAGTATATGACAAATCCTTCAACCAAGCCATACAAGATCATTGCATTCGGGCATTCGCACTATCCGCATATAATGGTTTATCCAAACAAATACAGCTACACAAGCATTTATGCGAATTCCGGCTCTTGGATAGATGAAGAGTATTGCACTCACGATGTGAGAACTTTTCTCATAATAAATCCCGGGGAATGGACAGGTTCCGAGCTCGATATTGTGATGCTGTACAGGTTCGATCCTGTGACGGGTGGTTCAAAAACCGAATATAAACTTGTGCCTCTTGCTGAGGAAAGTATTGAGGTTGATTAGACAATTTAAAAACCCTACCCCCTACTCATATCCATGTACTTCCAGCCATTGCACAAAACCTTGTTCTTTCATCTCTTTGAGTCTTTGTAGAGCTTTGGCGTGATGTTCATTCTCAGCACCCCACTTCTTCAGAATATCGCATGGAAATTCCTCACATTGAGAGCAATAGGATAATTGCTTTTTATACACACAGCACACTAATATCGGACAGGTTGGAGACCAATGGTTCCCCTCTAAACTCGACCTGCAACCATTGCATCTGATCGTATCCAGGTCAATCTTTTGCTCTTCCCAGTACGCAAGTTCTTCATCTGTTCTAAGGTGAATGCTGCACGTATCACAGGACAACGCACACGGGCTTAACCAATAGCAATCGGTTTTTTTCATTTGTGCGCACCTCTTTTATAACGTGGCAAAAAATCATAATGATAAAATATGTTTATTCCGAAACAAGGCAATATCGGGAAATCAAAATCAAGATTGAGCCAACCGGGAGTTGCATGTTCTTTTTTTATTTCTTTGGATAGTTCGAAACTCATACCCAAATCTGCGCCGATCCCAATTTTTTTTGAAATGAAGAACTCTCTCCCAATCCGAAAATTGGAATAAATATATGATGAAGTCTTATCATCTTGTTTATGTTGAACATAACTGATTCCGAACTTTGAATACCATGGTTTTCTTGTGAAAAATGCCGATCGTCCTGCAAAGTGGAAGTAGATATCACCGGCTATCGAAGTGCAGGTCTCATCCTCGAGCGGCAAGAATCCATAACTCAAACCCACCTGCATTTGTGCTGCCTGGTATCGCAGTCCAATATTGATAAATTCCGACAAACCAGCACCAAGAGAAACATCCACATGGTTCTCCCCATAAACTACAACTGAAAATCCTGAGATAATTAAACTGAGAAAAGCAGCCAATAATATCCTTTTGATTTTTCTCATTTCACTAACAAGCATTTCTCCACCGCTTCTGTTTTACTATTTACACTCAATTTATAGAAGTAAAATCCAGAGCTCACTTCTTTTCCAGCTCCATCCCTACCATCCCATGTGACTGAGACGGACTGATCGGGCAAGGGAGAGATTGGGCGAAGTTCTCGTACAAGCTGCCCTTTTAGATTGTAAATTTTAATTTGCGATATTTCATGAGAATTTGTGCTCCCATAATAAGAGATAAGTGTTGAGGTTGAGAAGGGATTGGGATAGTTACTCAGGCACGGATTTTCATCATCTGGTTCTTCATCAATTCCAACTACCGGTTCACCAAGAGCATTTTCATAAGATCCCATATCAGGCATCGATCCTTCTGGTGCAGGTCGCGGATTCCCTTCAATATCAAATATTGGAGCAGAATAGATTATGCTGTTTATTTCTATTTCATCAATACCTGCGCCAATACAAAGACTGCTGTCTTGTAGATGATAATTCTCATTTAAGGCATCAACAAAAAAAGGATTTGTATTGATATTATTTTCAAACAAGCCGAAAGTACAATTGTCGTTTGTTACAATCCCGCTCTCACCTCCTTCAAGAAGGGTATGAGCGATCGATATTTCATTAATAGTATAATCATCAGAGAAATATATTTCAGCATTGTGATTCCCGTAAATAATTGAATTTATAAGTATTATGCTAGAATTATCTACTCCATATATTGCTCCTCCAAAATTGTTCACCCAATTATATATGATATTTGAATTAATCAATGTGATTTCAGAATTATTACAATAAATTCCACCACTGGTATAATCAGCACTGTTTGAAGCTATTACTGTATTTAAAACCTTCACATTAGAATTATTTTCACAATACAAACCTCCACCCGAACCCCACGTTTCATCTAATTCTAATATATAATTAAATTCTATAAGGCAATTTGTAATAGTTGGGCATGAATTAGCTATACAATATATTCCTGGACCTTTTTCGAAATTGAAATTGTAATATACCTTACAATTTGAGATATCTGGACTTGAATTTATCAAGGATATTCCACGCCAATTATTTTCAACATGTAAATTTGATAAGATGGGATTAGAATTCTCACAGTAAACACCATTATATCCATTTTGTATCGTAAATCCTTGAAGTCTAGCATTTGCCGATTCTCCACTCTCAAAAATTATGATATTTCCATTGTTTTGAGTAGTGAGAATTGTACTATCAATATATGAACAGTTCTGGTTTGTAATAAACAGACTTGTCACAATAATATCTTTCCCATTAAAATTAATTTCTTCCGCATAAGTTCCAGGTTGTACTAAAATCGTGTCATTGTTTACCGAAGCATTAATTCCTTCTTGAATTGTTGAATAATCTAATGGAATATTAATAATTGTTGCTGATAGATTAGAAATAAATATCATCAAAAAGATCAAAAGTACTATTTTTTTCATCATTCCTCCATGATTGTAATAGTTTTCATTATTTTCTTACCTCACCAACAGACATTTCTCCACAGCTTTAGTCTCACCGTTTACACTCAATTTATAGAAATAAAATCCAGAGCTCACTTCTTTTCCAGCTCCATCCCTGCCATCCCATGTGACTGAGATGGAGTGATCGGGCAAGGGAAAGATCGGGCGAAGTTCTCTTACAAGCTGCCCTTTTATGTTATAGATTTTAATCTCTGGGCTCTCTGCCTGCAACGGCGTATCCGCCAGCTGGCGGAGAAGACAGGTGGTTCCATAAAAAGAAATTGTAGTTGATTGCTTGAATGGATTCGGGAAATTACTGAGCTTGTAAGAGTTAATCTGCGGTTGCTCAGGATCGATATCAACAATAATATGAAGATTTTCATAATAATTGAAAGTGCCATCATAATTGCCCAAAGCCAGGTCAAGATCACCGTCATTATCCAGGTCGACAAGAGCGGGAGTTGCATTTTGTCCACCAGAAATACCTGAAACTGGATAAGGATTCTCCGTCCATGTTCCTTCAATATTTTCGAAGAATTGCACTTCATGGAATAGATCCCCCGTTACAACATCAAGATTATCATTCATAGTGAGGTCACCGACTGTCGGGGCACAATCAGCACCGACATCGATGCTTCCGAAATAACCTGCTACTTCTACCCAATCCGGCACAGATGGTGTTCCCTGATTTTCAAAGTAGAAAAGATTTCCATTTTCATTTCCTGCAACGATATCCATGTCATTATCATTATCCATATCCACTAAACGCGGATCAGACCAACCTCCCAGTGCAACAAATGAAAGCACATCACTTTCAAAAACATAATTAAAACCCGTGTTTCTATGGAAATAAAAATGTCCACTCAGATCTCCAACGATCGCATCCGGAAGTCCATTATTATTAACGTCACCAAGAGTTATTGCTGAATAAATGGAATGATCAATGCTGGCAAAATAGCTATTGTTTTCCTCCCATGCAGGAGCATAAGCAGTGCCAACATTTTCAAAATATATTATATCTCCCATTTGGCTTCCACTCACCATGTCATAATCTCCATCTCCATCAAAATCATAGAAGAAGGGATTGCTTGCTCCTCCCACATCGAGCACTCCGCCGAAAAGTGTTGTATTCTCCAGCCATGAAGGGGTTGAAGATGTCCCATTGTTCTCGTAATAATGTAAAGGACCTTCCGCAGTTCCGTAAATAAGGTCAAAAGTGCCATCCCCGTTTAAATCAACTAGATCGGGGGAATTCCAATAAGTATCACTTCCCAAACCTATGAAAATATATTCATCTACAACCCAGATTCCGCTTTGAGGAGTACCGTTATTTTGATAATATATAAACCCATACACATCTCGACCGACTACAATATCCTGATCTCCATCGTCGTCAAGGTCGCAAAATACCGGGTAAGCATACAATCCCACGTCTCCAATAATGATAATATTGCTCTCTGAAAACTGAGCTGATTCAGGAGTTCCTGTATTCAAATATATCTTTACTCCCCCATCTTCACTGAAACCGACCACCATATCCAGATCATTATCATCGTCCACATCTGCAAGATCGGGAACCGGATTCTGCCCTGCATTCAAGCCAGCGAAAAAACCACTTACTTTTTGAAAAATCGGCAAATACATTGTTCCGATATTCTCAAAGAAATTCAGCCCGGTATAGCCGCCTGTAATAAAATCGAGATCTCCGTCATTATCAAGGTCTGCACACACTCCCATCTCTGCATCGAGGGGAGAAATGCCGGTAAAAATTTCAAAACCCGGCGCAAAGATTGGATTAGTAGGTGTTCCTAAATTCTCTATATAAACAGGAACATCATTCAGATTACCTAATATCATATCCTGGTCACCATCTCCATCCAGGTCTGCAAAACGAGGTTGGGAAAAAGGCAAACTCGGCACACCGCTCGAGTTGAACATATCATCATTCTGCTGCCAGGGCTGAGCGTTAAGTGAAAATGAAAATAGAACTAACACTAAAAAAATGATAAATTTTTTTTTCATAAGAATTTATCCTAAATTAAAAATCTTTGTAATGATCACGGTCCTTCATACTCCACAACTCTCTTGCAAAAATCGTATAGATCGATCTTATCTTCATCAAAGAAACTGAGATTTTGATAGATGTGATATATCTCTGCTGGAATAATACCCGGATAAACACTGAAATTGTAAAATACATAAAGAAAGAGCCGCCAGGGATTATCTGCTGCAAAACTGATAACTTCGTCGGTATAGAAATAGAAAAACACCGAAGGCATATATGCCTGCTCTGTGGGTGGCCAATATATCGACAAGCCGCCGGCATCCTCCCATACTTCACCGCTTACCTTGTAGAGTACTGCATCTTCTATCGCATCCATGATGACTTGCGCTTTGGGCTGGATCACCTCAAAAGCAACGGAATCCAGGATCGTATTGCAAAAATCTGCAAGTGCATCCTCAACTGCCGGTATCTTGTCCAGTTGAATAGTCGAAAGCGTTAACACAGTATCTGCTGTATGGATATCATAATAGAAATCACATATCTCTTTGCCGAGATTTTCTGCTGAGATGGTTGGATCATCGGTGATGGTCTGAAGTATCTGAGTAAAAGCCCAGGTCGTGCCGAGATTCTCAGAGCCAACCACAATATCGATTGGCACTTCCAGAAGTTCGTGCATTACCTCGATCGTCTGCATCGAGCAAGCATTGAGTGCGAGCAGGTCAAAATGTACACTCGAATTTTTTAGAGCACTTACCACTCCTTTGATCGTCATAAAATCACCATCGCTGGTTTCATCTATCATCATTCCCTGCCAACCATACCCGTGGTCTGCGAGCATCAGCGCATAATGATCAGCAGGATAGTTGGCAGCAGTCCATGTAATAAAAGATTCTAAGGTCTCGGGATCGGACGTATCCACTTCTCTACCACCCTGACCATCGCCCCAGTCATCAATTGCATTTTCGGGTTTCGGCTCCATTCCCGGAGTGTAATAAAATCTATGCGCGATCTCCCATCCGCCAAAATCATCCATATGGGGAATCCGATCAAACTGGATCACGATATTTACCTCATCATTACTTCCCACTTCTGCTGCTATTATGTTGTAAAAGGCA
>JAVCDK010000125.1 GCA_030765865.1 Candidatus Celaenobacter antarcticus
TTTTTATCAGTAATTTTTGAGGCCCCATCGTCTAACGGTTAGGACTCAGGATTTTCATTCCTGCAATAGGGGTTCGATTCCCCTTGGGGTCACCATTTTCAGCCGTCACATTGTGACGGTTTTTTTCGTATAGGAAGTGGAAGTAGAATCATATAGTAAAATAAATCTCGGAAAAATAATCCAGCAAAAAAATAAATTCGACTAATCAACATAAATAGTCGTAAAGCATGAAGGGATCATTATGAAACAAAAAGAAAAGAATATAATTAACACTGCAGAAAAAGTTTTTGAATGTTACGGATATAAAAAAACAACTATGGACGATATCGCTGAAGAGGTGCGTATCGGAAAGGCAACCATTTATTACTACTATTCTGGTAAATTAGAAATCTTCTTCAAGGTAATCCGTAAAGATTGTGAAAAATTCAATAGTAAGCTGGATACAGAAGTCTCAGAATAGGAGATGCCTGCCGAGAAATTGCAAAGCTATGTAAAAGCACCGATGATCCATCTGGAAGATCTCATGAAATTCTATCCGCTTTTTACTAAAGAATATCTCGATAATTTTTCTGCGATCGAGAAGGTGAGAGATGAATTGTACGAATATGAAAAAGGATTCTCTGCATGATACTGCAAGAAGGTATTGATAAAAATATGTTCGATATTATCAACGTGGAAAGCAAGGCACGAGTATTGATCTTAGCGATTAAAGGTATAGAATATGCTGTGTTCAAGAACATGTTAGGATTTGATTTTGAGAAGGAGAGCGAGCGATTGATAACTATCATCATAAACGGATTGAGAAAGAAATAAGATTAATGTAATACTATTAGAGGGGATAACAATGAATAAACAGATAGTTACGACGAAGCTTCCTGTACTTAAGATTGATGATCTAATTATAGATAAACCAATTATTCAGGGAGGAATAGGGGTAAGAATTTCTATGGCAGGAATTGCATCGGCTGTTGCGAAGTAAGTGCTTGCATATAGAAGCCCTTCAGATGTCAGCGGAAATGCCTTAGAACATTGTGATTTCGAATACATACTACCAATAAGAAGATTGCTTGATCTTCTCGATGGATTTCTCCGAAATCTGATACGAATATTTGTTATCAGGATACTTCCCTGATTTCACTTCATGCACGTATTTATTCAACGCAAGTTCAATCAATTTGAGCAGCCCGTCTTCCCGTGTATCAATACCCATTTGACGTATATCTTCAAAGTTTGAAAGATGAGTTTCAAAATCAGTAATTATTTCAGAAACATAACATTTTGCAAATTGTGGTCGGAAGGGTTTATACAAGCCGAGAAGATCGTGTATGATAACAAGCTGCCCGTCAACCTGATTTCCTGCTCCGATACCAAGAACCGGAATGTCCAGATGAGATGCGATCTTTCCAGCAGTTTCTGAGGGCATCGCTTCTAGTAATAGAGCACAGACACCTGATTCCTGCAAGATTATAGAATCCTCAAGTATTGCTTCGAAACTCTTTTTTGTTTTTCCTTGAACTCTGTAGCCACCAAAGGTCTGAGTTGATTGAGGGGTAAGTCCCAGGTGTCCGATAACAAGAATACCTGCTTCAACGATGGATTTTACACGCGAGATGATGCCGTCTACCACCTTCCAATTTTATTGCATCGCACGACGCTTCTTTGATAAATCTGAGTGCATTACTCACTGCAGCAGAGTCGCTGACCTCGTAGCTGCCCTGAGGCATATCACCAACCAGGAACGTTTTGGGAGCACCTCGATGAACCGCCTTAGCCATATATATCATCTCATCCATCTGCACTGCATTTGTCGTTTCATAGCCAAGCTGAACCATGCCGCCTGAATCACCGATCAATATCATGTCGATGCCGACAGATTCTGCACAAAGAGCTAGTGGATAATCATATGCCGTTATCCAACAGATCGGGATATTCTTACGTTTCATAAATCTGAAATCTCTTATTGTCTTTTTCATGTAGCACCTCGTTTATTTATAATAAAAAAAGCCAGTTAATGGAGAATAACCGGCTTTTTTAGTGAGAGAATTGCCTTTATCAGCCAAAGCCGGTATAGAGTAATCCAGACATATCCATAGAAGGAATATGCTTTTCGAGAAGTGTTATTTTTGTCGTGAATTCAGTATTGGAACGTACCTTTTTCATAGATTAAACCTTAAAATCTTTTTTATAATTTTATAAGAACCAGTATCGAGTTTGATGAAAAATATACCTGATCCTAAATCAACATTATCTTCATCTTTTCCATTCCAGCATATTGAATGTATACCTTTTGTAATATTTATATAAGATAATCTTCTGACGATACTCCCCCTCATATCATAAATAGTACATGTCACTTCAGAAATGTCTTTTAGAGAATAAAAGGATATGTAACAGCAACTGTAGAACGGATTAGGATACGACTTTATTGCATGAAGAACATCAGGAGGTGCAGAAATACTATAAACTTCGATAGTGACTATAGTTGATGGGTCTGATTCTCCAGAAGAATAGAATGCTGTAATATAGTACGAATGAGAGCCCGATTGAACATCTTCCAAGAGGTATTCATTTTCTGTGATGGGGATAAGTTCATCATTAAGGGGATCCGCGATTCCTACTTCATACACATTGTATCCAAGAAGGTCTCTGTAGCCTGTTCCTTCTCCAACAGTAACATTATCAATAGCCCAGCCAGAAGCCCAGCCACCGCTGTCGTCTGCATGGAATGCAATATATACGCTATCGCAACCCGAACCGCACACGCCGCTTAAGCTGACCGATACCGTTGTCCACTGATCAGATGGATCGAGTTGATATAATATTTGCCAGGTTTCACATCCGTCCATACTTGCTTCTATAGTTGCGATTTCATCATACATCCCTGTATAGAAACTATCGAAGGTAAGCTGAACATCATATTGTAATGAGAAATCTTGGGATGGAGTAATAATATAATCCATGCTGGAGTCATCGTTGGGGTCATCATCATTGGACACTGCATAGTATGAATGTGGAGGAATATTGAAGCCACCACTGCCCCCATCCTGCGTGATGAACCAGCCAACATCTTCATGAGAAATAGTCTCCCAGCCAGAAGGGAGAATTCCTTCCTCGAAGTCCTCGAAGAATCCCTGATAAACGCCCGGTTCTGTCCATGTTAACAGCACATCGCCATCGGTGACCTGACATGCTTCAAGATTGTTCGGTGGCAATTTGCGCTCTTCGAGATTTATTGTTAGATCGAGAGTTTGATCTTCTGCAACGTAGATATTGTCCTGATAATCAAAATAACCGGGCAAGCTACACGTGAGATTATAATTTCCATGTATAACCGGAAGATCAAATTCACCGTTCAAATCTGTAAAAGTTGAGAATGATCCGCATGTGATCTCTGCATTACAGAGAGGCAATCCGGTGTAATCATCATAGACTGTACCCTGGACAGTAGCATCTTTCTCCACAAATATTTGTACTGCCTGCACGATCTTGTCGCAAGAATAGGATTGAACGAAAGCAAGAGCTCGAAGATTGGTAAAATTCCAATCCTCAGGAATCATATAGTGCTGAGAATAGGTCGATACGCTGGAAGAGTAATTCGTAACAGACAACGCTTCTTCAGTAGAAAAGTACTGGCTATTGAGTCTATCTGCGAGTATAAGCAATACTTTGTTATTCGTTGTCGTGACAGTACCTGTCTCAAGGATCTCGGCATACACCTGGAATCCCTCATCGGGATCTGATTCATAGGATAGAGAGATAGATAACGGACTGTCTTCAAGGATTATCTGATTGTAGTAATATTCCAGAGAAGAATAACTTCCACTTCCTGCATCTATATCACCTCCAACAAAAATATTCGGGATACCACCCACACCATAAAATCCAGCCCTTTCATTATAATCGGGACTGTAGAATCCTTTGTAAATAAGAGGAACGACACGATCATAATTGTCATTCAGTTGATCAAGCGCATCCAGCGCTTGTGGACAATATGGGCAGCCATCAGCAGAGAACAGCTCTACCACAACACTCATTTGAGATGCAAAAGCAATGTTGCAGAACAGAAAGGCAAGAGAAATAAGAAGTATCTTTTTCATCGAAACTCCAGATTATTGATTCAGTTTTATTATTTTACCTGTTAAGGTTTCAGCTTTTGAATTTACACGGTATAGATATATTCCGGCTGGAACGCTTTGTCCATGATCATCGAGACCATTCCATGTAATAGAACCATTAGAGTTAGTAGTCGGATCGGAAGTGATCTTCTTGACCAGTTGCCCTTTCAGGTTATAAATTTCAACACATGCTTGCTCATAGTTCTTAATAGAATAGTGGATCGTAACCGAACCGGTAAATGGGTTAGGATATGTCCATGTCGTGTATTCGATGGATTGCTGAGGAGGAGCTTGCACACCATACATAGCATGATCAAAACACATCGGTCCTCCGTATGCTCCCATGTCATTTTGAAGTGTTCCTTTTGAAGGATATAATGCAAACCCGGGATTACCCGGATCTTCGATATCATCAATGCTCTCAGGATCACCGGCATCAATGCACGGAGAGGTATCGTTCAGTATCCAATAATCGGGCACAGAGACGTAGTTTGCCCCCCATCCGGATGGAACATTGCTGAATTCCGGATCGGAAGTGATGTTCGAAGTTCCGCTATGATTTGTACTCAAGCAGCTATAGTTAACTGCTGCACTCGAACCGATCTCGATGAACACTCCCGCGTTATGGCGAAGGATCGAGTTTTCTACACTAAGATCGGAGCTTTGTAAAAAAACAATACAGCTTCCCTGATTATAAGCTATCGTATTGTTTATCACATTAACAGTTGCGTTGTCCTTTATTGCAATACCGCCTGTGAGCCCACCAGTATTGTTAACAATGATGTTATTGTACATATCAACCAGAGAATGCTCGATAGAAATCGCTCCTGAAAAACTTGAGTTCATGTTACGGGTGAACTGGCTCCTCATGACCTGTACAACTGCATCGTCTATGACATGAATACATGGTGCGACACTAGTTCCGGTATTGTTTACAAAAAAACTGTTTAGTATTATTACATAAGAATTAATACATTGCACAGCACAGAATGAAGCATCTGAAAAGACTCCGCGATCAATAACACTTTCCCTGAAGGAGTTCTCTACAGAAATTCCTTTCCAGCTTTCAGTTGATGAGAACTTCACCGGATCAGAACGGGCACCATCCACAAGGATAATACCATTCACGGTAAGGGTAGCATCGTTCAGTACATCTATGTTCACACCTTGATTAATAATGAGAGAATGACCATAGGGCACGGTGGCATCGCCAGAGATAGTGAGATCACCAGAACGGGAAGACCATGTACCGCTGATCGGGCCGGAAATATTATCTCCCTCCGTCACAGAAATATAGTCATCTTTTGTTATTTCTACTACTTGCGCTTCTTTAGTTATCCGAAGCGTTACATTATAAGAGCCGGTAGCATTGTACTCATGAACAGGATGTGCGTCATAACTATCGAATACGCCATCCCCATCAAGATCCCACTCGATCGAGTCCAGTCCATAGACAAGATTAGATAGATTTTCGAAATGGACAGTTAATGTCGGAGGACCGGAGGTAACCACGGATCCAAAATCAGCTTCTAAGATATCGATGATCTTTGTCTGATCTGCCTGAATTATTTTCTGAGATGTCGACGATTGAATAAGAGTAACCAGACGAATATTTTCAAGATCCCATGCAGGATCGATGGTGAAGTCGGCCTCATACGTTTCTACGTCTCCGATGTGTTCGAGATCGAAATCAAATTCTGCACTTTTGCCGACAACATGCCCATGATGTAAAGCATTTCCATTATGATCGGTCAGAGCAAAAGTGATAAATATATCATCAGGAAGAATTCTTTCTTCCAGTTGAACTCGAGCTACGGCATGTAATGTGTTGTTTTCTTCTGTGAGTTCTGCATCGATGACCGGTGGGGCATATCCTGAAGCAAGCAGATCATACCATGCCTGAAAATCATCAACGTATGAAATTCGATTGTCTCCACCGAAGATAACGGTGGGCCATCCACCACCGGTATAAAAATCAAAGAACCTTTCATCATAATCAGGAGAGTCGCTTTCCCAATTCATGGGTATCATATACGTGTTTGACGGATTTAGAGATACTTGAACTAGCGCAGCCTGCGCAAACGGACAGTATGGACATCCAGGATAGGAGAACACTTCTCCAATAACGTTATATTGAAATCCATACAATAAATTAGTAGAAAATAACAGCATAAGTATTGCAAAGACGAATGAAAAATACATTATTTTTTTTGTCATATATATACCTATTTGATTTGGGTGAAGGCACATGCGATCATGCACCTTCACCCATTTTGTGATCAATGGAGGAGGAAATTATGAGCCAAAAAGAACAAGTTTCTTGGTAGAATTGAAATTCTTCGTGGTCATACGATAGAAATATATGCCATTTACAACTTTTTTATTTGATTCATCGCGAGCATCCCACACAATATCATGGATACCTGCATTCATGGTAGTATTTACAAGAGTTTTTACATGTTGCCCGAGGATATTATAAATCTCGATGCTCACCTCTTGCTGTTTTGCGATACTGAACTGAATGTTCGTATTTGCGATAAAGGGATTCGGGAAGCTGCCAAAGAGATTTGTTGTGAAATTTGGATTAGGATCCACGCCATAAGCTGTAACATAAAGCTCATTTGAGAAAGCAGCGTCAGATGTAATATCGTTAGGGAAAAGGGCAATTATTGCATATTTATAGTAATCAGAAACAGTGATCTGATCATCGAGGAAATTCAGGTCTGTTATACCAGTGGCAAGTTCGACCCAGAGATTGGGTTGATCCTCTTCTCCTGGATGGAGTCTGTAGACATCATAGCCAATGACAGAACGCGGAGTAGTGGGTGTTCTGCCCATGACGCGGGCACATACTTCATGACCAGGATTGGTATCGACTTCAGAGATTGGGAGCCAGTCTGCCCAGCCCATTCCATAGCCGTCACCAGGCATCCTGTAATACATCTCGGTTCCATTTCCAAGGGTAAATCTTCGTCTAAATCCAACAACCGAATAATCCGGAATTATCGGCACCATAGCCGAAACACCAAGCCAGTGAGTGCCTGGCTCGAGGGTGACAGTCGGATCAAGCTCAATCTGGTATTCCCAGAACTGGTTTGGTTCGCCACCCTGTGTCGTTACAGAATCGGTCCAGTTATCACGAGGAGCGCTGTTGTAATCATCATAGATAGCAAAATGGAGGGGGATTGGATCATAATAATCATCGTCATTATAGATTTCAAAATCCAAACGTGTGATCTCAGATGTCTCTGTCAGCACAATATCAAATGCGCCTTCGCTGTTGAATGGCTTCCAACCTGCATCAAGGAAATCCTGGAATACACGGGTGGATGTACATCCTTCATGATGGTATTGATCCCAGAGTATTTCAAGCACTGCAGGTTGCCATGTAATATCAACATTATAGGTATTCACTGTGTCAGCTTCCACATGTGATGCAGGAACAGATTGATCATTTAACAAGATATCGACAGTGGTAGGACCATAGACGTACACGTTTTCCTGCACATGTTGTTCATAGCCAAGAAGGTCGACATAGATGGTATACTGCTGTTTCCAGAGATCGAGAATAAGTGAATTATTATCCTCTATGAATTCATCTTTATAATTTTCGTTATACAATGCAGCCAGTCCGTCGGTGCCGAAAATTCTAATATGAGCACCTGCAGTACTACCACCATCCGGTGTGTTTACATTAATCGTTGCAGTGGCAAACATTTCCCATACGATAAAGTATGAAAATTTCGGTACGGACAGTTTACCGTCAGAATAGATTACTCTGATAGCATACCTATATAATCCGGCTGGCAATGTGCTCACATCTTCGTCCACACAAGAAGTCGTTTGAATATTCGATTCGATCTTGACCCATAGGTCTTCGAACATTTCATCACCTGCTGCTATGCGATATACATCATATCCAAGAAGATCCCTTGCTGGGTCGTTGTCATGAGGAACAGGTTTGAACTGGTTGGTATTATTTTCAGTAATTTCAGCATCTGAGCCGATGAAGAGTCCTTCGGGCTTGGTACTATTATTGGTTTCTGATGGTACCACTGCGACCGTATCGATAACAAGACCTGTTGCTCTGACCATGATATTGCAGGGTCGTCCGTCATAATCAAAATCGAACCAGCCCCCTGCATTAAATGTATTACTATTACCCCAGGCATTTCCCAATTCACCGGGATAGATCGTGGTATAAGGGAAGGAGCCGGGGTAGGTTTCCGGATATCCATCATCAAATACAACATAGGTTCCAAAACCGGTATTTACCCGTAAGCCCACTAAAAATCCATCGGTAATGTATAATGCTTCAGGTAGGGTAAAGGTATTCCATTCATTATCCACATTGGTGATCCATCCGGTATCATAGATAAGATCATTTGAGTTTGGCGAACCATCCGGGAGCAGTCCGTAAACCTGGAGCTGGATAGTCGGGTGTCCACCGCTGTTGCCGTCACTCAGCCACCATCGAAGCTGCTCGACGATACATTTATATCTGAATGCAGAACCGAACATATGGTCGGGGTATGATGATACAGTGAAGCTCATGACATTGTAATACGTGCCATCATCATGTCTCATCTCATCCGGGATATTTACACCGGGTTCGACCCATGAAATCTCAGCTTCGTCACTGGTGTTCAGATCTGCTTGAACATCGGAAACAGGGATGATGAGCTCATCGAGGATAATGGTTCCCACATCTACATTACTTGAACCGACGATGACTTCTCCAGAGTACCAATCATACGCTGCAGTAAATATTGAGAGGGTATAGGTGTTATTTGAAACGACATCATTAATGGTGAATTCACCACTTGCATTTGTAGTAGTGGCATAGGAATAATCACCTTCGAGTTTTACATCTGCATCGGCGATAGGTGAACCCCACTGATCCTCTACCATACCCGTGACCGAAACATTCTGGAGAGGATACAATGTGATGTTCAGGGTTGTATTCTGATCCGACACAATGCCTGTTGATCCTGTGTAGTCTGCGAAATATTCCTTTGAAGCGACCACGGAATATGTGCCGGCATTTAGTACAGGAAATTCATAGGATCCATCCACTCCGGAGAGTGCGGTGTATTGGGCATCATTCAAGGAGACCAATGCATTTTCCAATGGACTACCTGTATCATCAGAGACGGTACCGGAAAGCGATCCAAATGCGACATAATCAGGGAATGAGATATTATCAATCCAGGCACAATCATCGCCTGCTGCTGCTCCCGTGTCTTTCATATACTGCCATGAGAGCGTATGCGCACCTTCTGTGATTGGATAGGTGTTCGTGGCAGGATATATCCAATCATAAATACCGCTCCAAGAATCGATCAGTGTTCCATCGATATAGAACTCGAGGAAATCCCATCCTTCTTCGGAAGATGTTCTTAATGCGAATGAGACATCGCCGGCTGCAGTGAGATTCAGATCAAGATTCAGATCAGTAAACTCATTATCGGTTATTACGCCGGATTGGGCGCTGTAGGTGCCGTAAAATGGAAGCACATCCGTGATAAACCATGGCACATCATTTGTGCTGTACCAGGGGAATTGAGAGAAATCACCAGTTTCAAAACCTTCATCGCAGTCAGAAACAGGGGTAATCGTAACTTCGACGGTATTGGACGGATCGGATTCTCCGTCTGTATATACCGCAGTGACATAGTATTCATAGGTTCCTGCTGCGAGTCCTTCGTCGAGATACGTTCGAAAAGTGATCGTTGCGGGATTGATCTGAAAATTATCTCTGAACACATTATATCCCAGAAGGTCTCTTCCGAGTATACGTGGTGAATCGACAATTTTTACATTTTCTGAAATTTGATCTCGGGGTACATCAGATGGGTACACAAATGTTGAGGTAACTTGATTATGTGTTTTTTCATTGGCTAAGAGGTGGAAGTCCCCTTTCCCATCAGCCATGTCAGTCACCGTATAGTCATCTACTTTCAGGTACCACATATAGTCGGAAATACACTGTATAGCGATCCATATTGTTTGCCCTGCATATCCGGAAAGATCGACAGTAAACTCATCCCAGTACACCGATCCTGCATCGAATTTGTAATATAAAACAGGATTATCCACAAAGTTAGTCGGATCCGGTCCAGTGGTGTTAATCAGGACATTAAATTCTTCTTCGCCATAGCTGGCATCAAAGTTTCCAGCCCAGAAATTGAACTGTGATGTTCCAGTAACCGCCAGTGGTGGCGACACAAACCAGTCGTCATTCGGTGCTACAGAGGATTCGTAGAGACAAGCAATACACTTATCTGAATTATATCCGTTACCATCTCCGAGAATACCCCAGGTGCTGCCACCATTGACATCATAGACAGTGAAATCAGGAGGAATAATACCTCCTTCGAAATCCTCGTAGCCATCAAAGGGCATTACCGGCTCGTTCCATGTTAGTTCGACACTATTCCAGCTTAGCAGTGTAAAGTCTAAACCGGAAGGTGCGGGATGCTGGGCGAGTAATACACCCGATGAGATCAAGATAATGAAAACCAAGAGTGTTAGTTTTTTCATTTTTTCTCCTTTTTAGTTTGTTGTGGTTTTTGTTTCGAGATTGTCTTGTTTACTTGTTTTTAGATGAAAATCTGATAGTCCATTTTTAAGAATGCTAATAAAAAGATCCGGGAGTGTTAGATCATTAAACCTATTGCTGTTTTCGTAATCTTCAGTTGATGGATTAAATATGCCAACTTGATAATGATGACTATTATTGTGTTCAATAATATCTGATACCTGAGAGAAAGGATATATTCTATCATTTATACAAATATCTATGTATATTGAACTCAAAGAAAATCGAATGGAATAATACGATCTTTCAGCAAAATGTTTATAGTTGAAATCATTAATGATATCGACAATATCCGATATAATGTCATAATCAAGCGATGGATTGAGATAATGCATTTTCTATTATCCTTTCTACAAAAATAGATACAAATTTCGTGCCAAATAATCGCAGGAATTAGTAATCTGCATAATAGAAGCGAAATGCATAAAATTAGAATTCAATAGGGCGTGTAAAACATGAACATTGTTAAAAAATACAACGTTCAATAAATGGAAGTGTTAAAATAAGTAACAAAAAAATTGACTGGTTTCCTATACAGTTTTTCGTTTGTACAGGAGAAATAATGAATAAACGATATATTGATACAATGCGGCAGGAGGTAAAGGGGCAGATAAATGAATGTATCAAACTGGGATGGAGCTGCCTTCGTAATTATAAGCTGTACACAGCAAGAGAAGAAGCAGAGAAGATATTCAACATTGCTAAAGAGAATTCATACAACAAAGGGAAAATGGTATCACATTATCTTCACGGGATGATCGATGTGGCATTGAATCGATTCGATTCTGCGCTGGAGCATTATTTTAAAGGATTAGAAGCTGTAATCTATACTGAGGATAGGGAATCCATCTCAATATCTTACGAAAATATCGGAAGATGTTATGGGCAGATAGAGAACTATCATGAATCGATTACGTATTTGAAAAAGGCATTCGAAATTCAGGAAACAGCAAGTGTGTGCGACAACATCGGTGAGTGTTATTTATTAATGGGCAAAATAAACACTGCGATAGAGTTTCTACAAAAATCATATACAATACACAAAGATCAAGGTGGTAAGAAAAAGGAAGAACTATTTGGGTATGGTGATACGTGTACAAACTTAGCTGATGCTCATATTAAAAGAGGTGAATTTGCACAAGCTCTGAGCATCTTAAAGGAAGTACTCAATTTATCTGTTCTTAATGAAGATATCATACTCCAAATTCATTTGTTCACAAAGCTTGGACTGCTTTATTCACACACAGGGAATTATGTATCCGCCGAATTTAGTTTTCAAAAGGCAATTGGAATCGCAGAGAATATTAAAAATAATGAGCAGATTTACAATTGTTACAAAGACTATGTCGTTCTATTTGAAAAGAAGGGTAACTATAAAACGGCATATGAGATCCAGAAAAAATGCTTTGATAAAAGACAGGAAGTTTTTAATCAGGAATTACAAAAGAAGGTCTATAAAATCAAGGAGTATTATAATCTACAGTTTATTAATCTAAAAAAAAGAGAGGAAAGGTTATTACAGGAAAAAGAAGAAATCGAGAGTAAAATAATTCAATTGAAAGATGTGTATGATTATGTGTCGGGAATTGGAACGATAGGTGTTTTTTCCGAAAAGATGGAATCATTAGTGAAGATGGCTTTGTTTTTCCATAATGACAGAGGTGTCCCGGTTATAATCGAAGGTGAAACAGGTACCGGGAAAGAAATCCTTGCACGCTTAGTACATTATGGAAAAGAGGATGTGAACCAACCATTTGTTACTGTAAATTGCTCAGCAATCACCCATTCCTTGTTCGAAAGTGAAATTTTCGGTTACGAAAGCGGTGCCTTTACCGGTGCCAGTGATAGTGGAAGAGTAGGTAAATTTGAAGAAGCACAGAATGGCACCATTTTTCTGGATGAAATCGTTGATCTACCGCTATCGCTGCAGCCCAAACTCTTACGTGCCATTCAACAAAGAGAAATTACTCGAGTCGGTGGAAATAAGAGCATTTCCTTAAATGTAAGAATAATCGCTGCCACCAATCGGGATCTAAAAAAAGAGATCGAAAAAGGTACCTTCAGATCTGATTTGTATTACAGGCTGAACACAGGATATTTATTCATACCACCTCTACGAGAGAGAAAGGAAGAAATCATCAAACTAGCCCTGATGTTCCTTCAGCGATTAAGTACGGAAAAAAGAAAAAAATTTATGGATATTTCACAGGAAGTAAAACGTCAACTCGTACGATATGATTGGCCCGGAAATATTCGAGAACTCAGAAATGCAATCGAACGTATTGTGATCCTTTTTGACGACCATATGGTAAAACCAGTACATACAAGCTTTCTCTTCGGAAATAATCAAGAGAAGGCTAACAATAGCCATATACTGATCGATCCTAACCAACATTGTGATCTTAATAAAATTATGGTACGCATTATTTCCAAACTACTCGAACGTTTTTCCAACAATACATCTAAAACATCAAAATATTTGAACACATCCAGAAATACGATATATAAATATAAAGATATACTATCATGAGGATTGTACATTATGAAAGAATTTGATAAGCTAACATATACATATAAGGGCGGGATACCCGAACTTGCAAATTATAATATTTATGATGAGCTAGAGAGACTGGAGGAGAGATTTACACATCTTAGAGATAATGGTTCTTATCTTGAGTCGGTAAAATGTGCAAAACAGATTGTCAGGATTTACCAGAATATCGGTGATAAGGAACGTGTGAGAGAACATACCGATTATATAGAAGAGAGAATAAAGAAGGATAAAAATATCGAGAGAGAATTAAAGATCAAAATGTTTCTTGCACAGGTTTATTGTGATGTACAAAATGTTGAAGAAGCAATAGGGTGCTATATTGAGGTTCTGGAGAATAAAAGTGGTATCTATAGTAAGAGCGAATTGATCGAATGCTATGGATCCCTCGCAAAATTATATGCCCTAAACGACGAGTTTGAAAAGGCATATGTTACATATAAACAATATATTGAAAAAAAAATAATAGAGTTGAAACACACTCAAGATACTGAAATTAGAAAATTGCACAGTCTTTTCAATACGGAAATTAATACAAGGATCAAAAGGCGTGCTAAACTGCTGCATGAAATGGATTTCTCGAAACAGAGATATAATGAACTCCAAAATATGTACAATAATATTCAGGGAATAGAGCAGCTTGGAATTTTTTCGAATAAGATGATGAGAGTTATTGAGGAGGCGGATCTTTATCATGAGGATAGAGAAACCACAGTGCTTATAGAAGGTGAAACGGGTACTGGAAAAGAGCTGGTAGCCAGGATCATACATTTTGGTAAGGAGTGTAATAACAATGCACCATTTATAGCTGTAAACTGCTCAGCAATTCCAGATGAAATATTTGAAAGTGAGTTATTCGGTTATAAGGAAAACTCATTCACAGATGCGAGGAAACATGGAAAGGCTGGGTTGGTTGAACTGGCGCATAATGGGACACTTCTTCTTGATGAAGTCGGTGATATACCTCTGGAAATGCAATCGAAAATCTTGCATTTTCTTGAGACAAAAAAAATATGCAGAATTGGAGAAACAACCCAGAGAGTTCTCAATGTAAGGATAATTAGCTCTACAAACAAAGATCTAAAAAAAATGGTTGAAATGCAGACTTTTAGAAGAGACTTGTATCACCGATTAAATCCTGGATATATTTATATTCCCCCGTTAAGAGAAAGGAAGGAAGAGATATTGCCCTTAGCACAGATGTTCCTGTTATATTTTGCCAAAGAAAAGAGAAAGAATTTCAAATCCTTTGATAACGAATCAGCACAACTTCTGCAAAACTATTCATGGCCTGGAAATACCAGAGAATTAAGAAATACTATAGAAAGAGTTGTATTATTATATAATGAAATGCAGGTCATAGCACATCATATAGACTCTATTCATAACTGTGATGGAGATAAGGAAAACGATGAGGGTATGATCAAGATAGAGATACCAGAAGATCGAAAATCATTTACAACATTTGAGGTTGAAATAATAAAAAAATTTCTTGAAACTAACAACAGTAATGTCACCAGAACAGCTGAGTGTTTGAATATATCTAGAAATAAAGTGTATAAATATGCTAAACAAATACTAAGATAAAATTAGCTTCTTATAATATATCCCTTAATACCTCATTCATTACCACTAGTTCTTTGTAGATTTCTATATATTCATCGAGGTTAAGGGTCACCATTTTGGGCTTATCATCAAAATATTCTGTAAGTGCCTGATAAAGGGAGAGGTTAGGGCGGTTCGATAACCATTAGGTCCAACTCCAATCCTTCGGGAAACAAAATGTACAAAACTATAAATTTGTCAATGGGTTTCAGGGTATTCAATAGTTTGTCAGAATTTTGAACTAGTTTTTTTTACTTTCTTTAATAATTTGTCGATTTCCTTTAGACTATCATATATATGATAAGTCAATTGTGAAATGGCGCAAATTGAATTTTAACAAATTTTGAAACCTCATCCCCCGTTGAAATACTCAGCAAGCTAAATTTCACCCTGTGAAATAATCCAGACACATCGGGATTCCTGCTCCGCAGGATTTCACGGGGTGAACAGGGTAAACTAACCTTCTCCTATCTGAGGAGAAGGCAATATAAGGAATGTCAAAATTCAATTACCATTTCAAATTCAAACTTGAGATGAAACTAAGAATCAATAATGAGCACGATATTAAAATAGGAAGAGTCATTAAAAAATTCCCAAGAAGCTAAAATTACCTAAAAAAAAAAGGACCGAATTGCTTCAGTCCTTTTTCGAGTAAAATTAGATATATTTTAGATGGGGGGATTATTGGGTATTATTTGGCATTTTTGAGAATTGATTGGAATATGTATTACAATAAAAATATTAATCAGTTTTTGTTTTACCCAAATTCTTTATATGTCCTTTTCCAACTCCTTTAACTTTACAGCCTAATTTCAGATATTTCTTTATTTTATAATCTTCATCGGTTGGACCTCGCCACCCATTTACCTGTGCCCATCCTGTTATTCCGGGTTTCACAAAATGACGCAGCATATAATTGCCTACTCTTTCACGAAACTCCTCGGTATGAGCAAGCATGTGAGGTCTTGGACCTACAATACTCATATCTCCTTTTAGCACATTGATAAACTGAGGGATCTCATCAATGTTTGTTCTTCTAAGAAATTCCCCAAACCTGGTTTTTCGAGGATCATCTTCCTTATATCTAAAGAGTTGACCTGATGAGTATTGAGCTTCGCCAATGAGAGTAATTATTCTGTCCTTTTTTAGATTCATATCCTATAAGACATTCTGTAAATACATGTCCCTCTGATATTTAAAGTCAAAATACCTTGCCCACGATTGTGTAAT
>JAVCDK010000047.1 GCA_030765865.1 Candidatus Celaenobacter antarcticus
TTTTGGTATTAGCCGGATGCGAGTTGGGAGAAAAAGGAAAAGATAAAACTCAAGTCCTCGCACAATGGGATGGCGGCACGATCACTGAAAAAGTCTTTAACGAACGTCTTGATCAGATCCCTCAATTCTATCGCCCCCGAGGTGGCTTCACCGTCGAGCAAAAGCAAAAATATCTCGATGACTATGCAATCGAAGAGATTTTCTATATCGAGGCATTGAGCAAAGGAATGGAAAACACACAAAGCGCTCAGGAATTCTATCGCCAGAATGCTGAAAGAGTTATCCTCGATAAATATTATCAGGAGCAGATCAAAGACAAGATCAAACCCACTGATACCGAGCTTACGACTTTCTATGAAGCACATAAAGATGACTTTTATAAGAAATCACCGACAGCCACACTTCTGTACATAGAAACCAAGACAAAAGAAAATGCAGATGCAGCATACCAGGAATTGGTTTCCGGCAAAGAGTTTGTTGAGGTTATGAATGTCTATACCACAAATGAAAATCTTAAGAAAAAGGGTGGCTTGATCACCAATATCAGAAAAGGCGGCTATATCCCCAATATTGGCAGATCGGAAGAACTGGATTCCCTCATTTTTGTTGCTGAAATCAATGACATCATCCCTCCGATTGAGTTCAATGATGCTTTTCACATTGTAAAAGTTACTGATATTGACCTGAGCACGATCCGTCCCTATGATGAAGTGGAAAAAGATGTGAGCAGCAGATATGCAAGCGAAAAAGAACAGACACTCCGTAAAGATATTCTTAATAAATTATTTAACAAATACAATGTTTCCATAGATACACTCGCGGTAAAAGACGTTAATTTTGAAGAAGCAGACACCTCGGATATTGCTGGAAGCATTGTGCTCATTGCATCATCAGATCCAGAACTCGTTTATACTGCAATGGATTTTGCCCATGAAGTCAGCATGTTCCCGATGGAAAGAAAACAGCTCCTTCAGGAAGCCAATGGAAAAGTAGATTTCATCAACGAAAAAGCCAACAATAATTTACTGTATCATGATGCGATGAAGAAGGGATATGAAAATCATCCAGAAATCGCAGACGAGCTTCGCAGAGCAAAGATGATCGGTGCTCTCCGCGAATATTATAAGCAATTTGTAGTAGACGCAGCCGTAGTACCGGAAGAAGAGCTCGTGAAAGCGTATGAGGCAGATAAAGAAAAACGCTATGTGAATAAACCCCATGTCAAAGTGCAGGAATTTGCATGCGAAAATCAGGTTACTGCCGATTTCTTACTCTTTAAAGCTAAGGAAGCACAGACCCCGGAAGAACTCAATGCACTGATCAAAGAATACTGTGTGAAAACCGCTAACGACGGCATGATCGGACCCATTTATGAAGGCGGCATCATACCTGGCGTGGGTAAAGACGACCTGTATCTTGAAAAAATATTTGCAGTGCCAGAAGGTTCTTTCAGTGATGTGTTTGAAGACGTGAAAGGAAACTGGTTGTTCTTCAAAGTAATTGAATTCACCCCAAAATCATATCGCAGCATCGATGATGTCCGGGCTGAGCTCGAGACTAATCTTATGAGAAAAGCGCAGCAGGACCTTTTTGAAAAACTCAAAACAGAGATGCGTCAGAAATATAATCTCGTGGTCTATCCGGACCGTCTTGAAGAAAAACTTCCTGTTGATTCACTCTTCACTATTGCTGAAGAATCCATGACACAGAAAAACTATGCGCGCGCTAACTACTACTATGACAAAGTAATCGAAGAATATCCAAACGGACAGGATGATTATAAAGCCAAATTCATGAAGGGTTTCATTTACTCCGAATACCTGAAGAATGACACAAAAGCGATCGAAATGTTCAAAGAAGTACTTACCTATCCGAGAGAGGGGACCCAGACAGATACAACACTCCATCCCTCAGCACGTTATATGCTGAAAGCTCTCACTGGTGAGGAAGACATTCTCGAGAAGATCAATCAGCAGTCCAAACAGATGAATACTGATAAATAAAGCATTAGCATCCTTACATATACAAAAGCGGAGCTCTTCGGAGTTCCGCTTTTTTGATCGTATATAACAAACACCGTTATAAAACTTGACATGGCAAAGTGCAATGATGCATAGAATTACAAAAATCTCAGGAATAATACATGGCAAAAGTACAATTAGATAAAGTAACAAAAATATACGAGAACAGCTTCACTGCGGTAAAAGATGTGGACATTATTGCTGAAGACAAAGAATTTGTCGTACTGGTTGGTCCTTCCGGCTGCGGAAAAACAACGACCCTGCGTATGATAGCGGGACTTGAAGATGTTACATCCGGCGATATCTTCATCGGAAATAAAATTGTGAATAATGTACTTCCCAAAGACAGGGACATCGCAATGGTGTTCCAGAATTATGCCCTTTATCCGCACATGACCGTGTATCAGAACATGGAATTCTCGCTTAAATTGCGCAAAACCCCAAAAGCTGAGATAGAAACGCGTGTGAAAACTGCGGCAGAACTTCTTGGTATTGAGCAGCTCCTGGATAGGAAACCAAAGCAGCTTTCAGGTGGTCAACGCCAGCGAGTCGCCTTGGGCAGGGCAATTGTACGCCAGCCAAAAGTGTTCCTGTTTGATGAACCCCTCTCAAACCTCGACGCAAAACTCCGTGTGCAGATGAGAGCCGAGATAATCAAATTACACAAACACCTGGAAACAACCATCATTTACGTAACCCATGACCAGACTGAAGCTATGACCATGGGTGATAAGATCGTGGTCATGAAGGACGGACTCATTCATCAGATAGATTCACCTATTAATGTGTACAACCATCCTACCAATAAATTCGTTGCAGGTTTCATAGGAAGCCCGGCGATCAATTTCTTTAATGGCAAGATCAGCGAAAAGGGCGAAAAGCTTCACTTCGATTTCGGCACGTTCACCGTATATATTCCTGACTCGTATGAAGACTCCTTAAAGGATTATTTGGGTAAGGATATCACTATGGGGGTGCGCCCTGAGGATGTATATCACAAGAAATATTCGTCCAACGCAGAGATACCTGCCGAATTGGATGCCGAGGTTGAAGTTGTGGAACCGCTAGGTTCTGAATTTGTTGTAAATTTCCTTGCAGGAGATACCACTTTTACGGGCCGGCTCGAACCAAAGGAAGAGCCAAAGATGGGTGAAATCATGAACCTCGTCTTTGATATGAAGAAGGTCCACTTCTTTGATAAGGAAACCGAAGAAACGATTGTGTAAATTTCTAAATCCGATCCGCCAGCTGGCGGGCTAATTTCTAATGAGTCTGATTGGGAAAATATATGAAGGTTGAAATGAGAGAATGTAGAATTGATAGGCACAGAAGCAGTAGAATTACGGAAATATATACACATATTACAAATTTAGCAAAGACGAAAATCGTCAGTCCATTAGATAATTTGGACTTAAAAGACAACAAGAAAGAAGAAGAAAAATGAATGTTAATCTAAATGGGATATCCACGACATTTGTCATATATAACACCAAATATGGTAGTGTTCGCGACAAAATTGACGGGGATATAGACATTATGCACATGGATAAATAATGCTAGAAAAATTTAAAAATATTGTTAATATTACGAGACCCAGAATTAATAACAATCTTACTGAATATGAAGAAATATGCAAAATTTTAGATATCAATATAAGTAATGGTTATAGTGAAAGCAAAGTAAAAAAAAATTATATTCTAACATTCGAGAACTTTTAATACCTACTGATGATTGTGATAAATTATTTAAGAATAAATTTTTTCAATTAATTTCCGAACTAGTTTATAGATTTAAACTTTACAATGAGGATCCCTGCAATCTTATTGATATTATCAGTGTTATACAAGATGCTAGCAGTAAAGAAGAAAAAAATTTCCCAAGCCTAGACCATCATAATATTTGGGAAAAAGTGATTGTAAATGCAAAAGATTTCTTAATGTTTTCTCCATCGATATTTTCTCATAAGATAGAAAATTTGAGGCGAGATTTTCCAAAAGATTTTGACATATCTAGTTCTGCACTAAAAATTCAAAAACTTGGCGCAGAAATTCAAATTGTAAACTCAAAAATTACTATAACCGAAGGAATTGAAAAAATCGCTAGTTTAATCGAAGATAAAATCTCTGATTTTGGAAGCAAATATTTTTGTAAATGTTTATTTATTCATTTTGTAAAAAATCATAAATATGATCATCTATATCAAAGGTACTTAATATGTAGAGAGGTAAATCAAATTCCATTCAATCAGGCTCCTCAAATACCATACGGCTATCTATTAAATTTGTCAGCAAAGAGTATATATAAACCTCAAAAAGACCTAGCGAATCCTCAAGAATCTTTTATTGAAATAATTGAAATATCTACAGCTCTTGTTAATTGTTTTTATGCCTGTCAACCCTATAGTATCTGGGAATTAGAATTCCAAACCGGTGAAACTATCATTGATTTTGTTCAAAGTATTTCCTTATATGATTCAAGTTTTACAATTACACAAAATAAACCTTCGTATATTTTAGAGATAATTAAACACCTTTTTTCTTGGATTAATGACCCTAAAATATATAAGAAAATTGGGTTCACAATTGAAGATTTTCAAGCTGTTTCAAAAATTATTTTTGATATTGCAAAAAATACAAACGGACCTAAAATAATTTATATCTCAGATTTAACTCAAGAAATGCATGGTAAAAAAATCCCAAACTTACGATTGATACTGAATATTTTATCTCATAACAAAAATGAAATAAATGTTAATTATAACATTCCATCTGATAATGAAAGTATTGATTTTCCTTTTAAACCACTCATTGAGATAACTTCAACTGAATTTTTACTTTTAGATAAATCGTGGTGTGCACCAGCATTTTATGAAGCATTGGCTTTTTATCTACGAATTAAAAAAGTGAAGAAAATCGAAGAAAATATTGGACTCTCAATTGAATCCTTTTTATATAATAAATTTCAAAAAGCTGGTATAATATTTACTGAAGGTGATTATCAGGTTGATGGTGAAAATGGAGAATCTGATATGATTGTGGAAACTGAAGAAGCCATAATTATAATTGAATTTAAGAAAAAAGTATTAACTCGTAAATCAAAATCTGGTATTGATATTAATATCATAATTGATTTAGTTGATAGTTTATTATCAGCTCAACTCCAAACAGGTAAAATTGAAATCTTGTTAAAAAGAAATAACTATATTGAACTTACTAATAGAAATAGTATTAAAGAAAAAATCCAATTAAAAGAAAGACGTATTGAGAGAATAGCTTTAACTCAACTTGATTTTGGCGGTTTTCAAGATAGAACTATAGTAAAACAGCTTTTATCAATTTTCTTAACTCATAAATTTGGTACCTATTCCAAGGATGCTGGCATATTAAAAAAATTTATACAACTTGAGAAAAAGCAGGAATCTTGGATTTCACAATATAAACAATTATGTGATATAGATTCCAATTATTCTGATAGAGTAAGATTTTTCGATTGTTGGTTTTTAAGTATCAATCATTTATTATTATTATTAGAAAATTCTTCGGACAATAATTCTTTGTACAAAGAATTAAAGAGGACAAAACATGTTACATTCAAAACTTTAGATTTTTACACAGAATATTTCCACTCAAAAAGTCTTAATGATAAGTAAGAATCATGTGCATAACAGGCGTGTCGTCGGTAGAGCTGGTCAGTACTCTTTGTTTGAATCTTCCGATTCAAACGTTTGTGCTGTTCGTTCTCGCCGGAATCCTTCTGATTCCGCCGCACACGCAGAACATTAGTGGAAATTATTAGGAGCAAAAATGATTAATTTTTTTTTAAGTTATTCAAATAATGATCACAATAAAATCATAGCTATAGATAAAGCAGCACAGAAAAAGCCGTATAATTTTAAGCCAATTATTGTTGCCTATAGTAAAAAGCATGGAGTACCATTAACAGAAAAAGTCAAAGAAGGAATTTTATCAACACCATACTTTGTACCTATAATAACTAAAAACTCGATAAATAATCAATGGGTGAACCAAGAAATTGGTTTCGCGTTTGCCTCAAATAAAACAATTTTACCGATCATTGAAAAAAATATTATAAATAATCTTAAAGGATTTATCCATAACCAAATAGATTTACCTTTTACTTATGTTTCTAATATAACAAATAGTATAAAAGAATCTTATAGCTTCAGAAAATGCTATCTTGAATTATTTAAACATCTCTCTATTATAAATAAAATTATTTTTGATAGCAAAATTAGAATGAAAAATAATATTCTTGAAATTAGATATAGTTTTAAAGGTAATTTGTTAAATGGGTTCTTTGATAATAAAGTAATAAATTTAGAAACTGGTAAGCACTTTTGGGTTATTGACCCAGATACTTTAGACAATTCGAAATCTAATACTCCAGGCAACTTACATGGTCATCAAAATATAAAGGACAAGTTGGTTAATTTTTCAACTGTTGGATTATCTTTGGGAAAGTATAGAATGTTTTCTAGAATCTATGAGCATGATATTGAAACAAATAAAAGATATGTGATAGCTGAAAAAATCCATGAATTTGAAATTAGTTAAATGTTAATTTCCACTAACAAGCGTGTCGTCGGTTTGGTCTCGTGGTGCTCTTTACCTGGATAGTTCCGATCCCGCCGCACGCGTAGAACATTAGGCACTTCTATCAAGAATTAAAGATTATGAAATAGTGCTTTATGCATCTTAATTGTGATAAACACACTAAAACGACAACAAGATAATCCATGTTGTCATTTTTTGTTTTATTTGACAAAACAGATTTCTATATTATCATTGTCTCATAAAAATGAGAAGTAGGTAATGATTATGAAATTAGAAGAATTTAAATCTGGAGTTTATACACAAGAATATCAATATAAAGCTTTTTTACCCAATAGCATTAATTCAAACTGGATTTGGGATGATTCAGAAATAAATATTTTGCTAGATGAAGCAAATAGGAAACTCGGAGAAATTAATGCATTTTCCTATCTAATTCCAAATATTGATATGTTTATAAAAATGCATATTGTAAAGGAAGCAAATACTTCAAGTAAAATTGAAGGGACTAAAACAAACATTGATGAAGCTGTAATGAAAGAAGAACAACTTTCTCCTGAAAAAAGAAATGATTGGTTAGAAGTGCATCAATACATTGAATCAATGAAAAGTGCAATTGTGATGTTAGAAAAACTGCCTTTATCAAATCGGTTGATCAGAGAAACGCACGAAATATTACTGAGAACAGGTAGAGGTGAAAATAAAACTCCAGGTGAATTCAGAAAAAGTCAGAATTGGATTGGAGGTAAAAATCTCTCAGACGCCAAATTCATACCTCCGCATAATAGATATCTAAATGACCTTATGGGGGATCTTGAAGAATTTATTAATACGAAGAATGATAATGTTCCTCATTTAATAAAATTAGCATTAATCCATTATCAGTTTGAGACAATTCATCCATTTTTAGATGGAAACGGAAGAGTCGGAAGATTGTTAATCACTTTATATCTTATTGATAATAAAATTTTAACAAAACCCGCTTTGTATTTATCTGACTATTTTGAAAAAAATCGCAGGCAATATTATCAATGTTTAACTGATGCACGAAGTAATGATATTATTCAATGGATAAAATTTTTTCTGAAAGGAATCGCAATAACTTCAGAAAACACAAAACTAACTTTTATAAAAATAATTGAACTACAAAAAGAAATGATGGAACTAAGTCATACATTTGGTAGTAGATCCGAAAAGATTATTAAGATTATTAATGTATTTTATGAAAACCCAATTCTGAGTATAAAAGAATTAGTAAAAAATACTGAAATCCCTGATAAAACTATGAGATCATTGATAAATATAATGCTTAAGAATGATATTGTAAAAGAAATGACTGGTTATGGTAGAAATAAACTGTTTGTATTCGATAAATATTTAAAGTTATTTTGACAATGACTGAAGTGACTAAAAAGCGTGTCATCGGTTTGGTCTCGCGGTGGCTTTTGCCTGAATCGTTCCGATCCCTCCGCACATGCAGAATATGAGGTGTATTCAAATAAATATTCTTCATTTTCCCTTTGCGTTCTTTGCCTGTCCCGTAGGGAAGGATGACCGTATCGGGGCGTCTTTGCGTGAACCTGATCTTTTCTGGAGGATTGGAATTTGAAGTAACTGTTTAACTGTCTAACCTGCGTAGCGCAAAGACATAGGCGCCAATGGCAGTCGCCCTGCTTGTCCCAAGCCGAGTAATTCCTACCCCAACTTTTTTCTCTGTGTTGTAATTAACCTTTTTATTACTAAATGGAACTTGTATAAGGGTGCTGCGTTCTTGCAGAAATCCACCCAATCCCTTTTCATCCATCAGGTTGAAAACCTTCATTTCAAGCCGGTCGATCTTTTCATTATCAAAGGAGTGGAATACTGTATTCATTTCCTTGATGAGCGCAGGCATGAAGAGTTTCCATGCCCCGGATAGCCCGCCACCTATTACCACAAGTCCGTCTATAAGCGTTGCTGCCTGAGCAAATGCATTCCCGGCAGCCCGACCAAGTTCTTCATATGCTTTTTGAGCTGCGAGTTCATTTCCATCTTTCGTTCCCATGCCGATCTCATAAATTTCTTTCGCGGAAGGTGCTTCGTTTACGGAAATCCCCGCTTCTCGAGCATATACTCTTCGAACACCCTTGCTGCTGACACTCTCCTCAACTGAATAATCGGGATAAAGATGATTCCACATTCTGTTAATTTCCGCCTGTGCAGAATTGTCACCTGTCAGAAGTTCTTCTTGTATGACAATTCCTCCGCCAAAACCTGAGCCGAATGTTCCGCCAATGAGATTACGATATCTTCTTGAGCTTCCCTCCTTTTCAAGCAGTGAATTCATATAAGGTAACAGCCCTGCGATCGCTTCTCCATAAGTAAAAAGGTCAGCATCATTATTGATAAAAACAGGAACTTCAAATTTTTCCTCGAGCATAGCACCAAGTGCCACTCCACCTCGATATGCAGGTAAATTTATAAGGTCGCCGATGATACCGTTTTTGTAATCTGTTGGTCCGGGAAATCCGAAGCTTATTGCAACAGGTTCCTCATCGAGCTGTACTTTGATTTCAAAAAAACCCGAGATAATATTTTTCAAACTTTTGTCGAGCTCATGTCCACAGGTGTTTTTTGTAATCGGTTTCACAAGCTCATTCCCACCTTTTATCGCAGAAAAACGCAGATTTGTTCCCCCCGCATCGAGGGTCATAACAATTCGGTGGTCTGATTGATAGCGTTTCATAGTTAAAATATTTTCGATGCTTTCTCGGCTATTTTTACCAGAAATATTTCATCTTCATCAGTAAAAGGAGCCGCTTTGTGTGAATCAATATCTATCTCGCCTATAAATTTCTCGTTCTTGAAGATCGGCACCACAATTTCGGATTTCACCTCTATACTACAGGAAAGGTAATTATTTTCCTTTGCCACATCCTGAACTATGCGGGATTTTCTATCCTTGGCAACCTGACCGCAAATGCCCTGCCCGAAGGGAATGCGCGTGTGTTCTGTCGGAGCTCCTTCAAATGGACCGAGCATTAGTTCTTCTGGATTTTCCTTATCAACAAAATAGAATCCGACCCAATCATAATGCGCTACCTCTTCTATAAGAAGCTTACAGACACGCTGCAGCTTATGGAACATGCCTGCCTTTTCATGAATCAGATCGCTAACCCAATGCTCGAGTTCTTCAAAGAATATTTTATTTTTCTTCATCATTCTTGTCTTTGAGATCCAACAAAAATCCTAAAGCGTTTTTCTTATTGAGTCCAATTCATTTTTGGCTTCGGGAACCATTTCGTGAAATTTGGTAATCTTCTCACACCCATATTCATCACAATAAGAACAGTTGAGGATGCCCTTATCTTTTGTGCATTTTCGTATTTCGCATTCAGAACAATGCCCGATATGCCTGCCCGTTTCTTCCAGGCATCCCACGCAGTATATGTCGTCCGGGCTGATAGTTGCCCCGTACATTTTTGACCACTCTTCCGCAGTTTTCTTCCTCATTTCTTCGTCGTCATTTAGTGTCGCAATGAACGCAGGACACCCTGAACAGATTATTCCACAGGCAGATATTATTTTTTCCATGTCTCCTCCTGGAGTATTTATTTAATTTTTAAAATCTGCTTATTTCGCGTCCAGAATTTTACATTCTGTCAGGAAGGGTGAGTTGAAATCGGTGAACTCTCCCGCTCTTTTGCCGGGAACAGGAAACAGGCGTGCAGAAAGAGGTTTGTCCAGCTTGGAGCTCAAACTCGCAACATCATATAGAATATTAACCAATTCCTGCTCTGTGATATCGCCCGGCAGCGGGATGCAATCCAGACCGGTTCCGCACACCGCAGAATATGCCAGTAATTTCTGAACATCAATCAGACCTTCTCCACATCGTTCCGTAAGTCCAATGTCTTCCAATACGGGCAGCATCAGACCGCAATAACCCCATTTTCTTACAGGTAAAGATTTCAAGACGCTTGTGACCATAGCCGCGATTGCCAGCGTGCCCGGTTCGCCAAATTTATTTAATCCTAATTTTTCAAATCCAAAAGCAATGCTCTCTTCTTTTTCCAGCGAAGGGGCAATTGAAACATCTATACCCTTGAAGGTCACACCTGTATCATCTTCAATCATCATACCTATATCTTCGAGGGGGCGTAGTTCTTGTATGAAAATTCGCTTCAGGTTTTCGCGCGCAGTATCAAAGGAACTTTGGCCTACAAATGCTCTATTAATGAGATCGCCGCATTCAAGTCCCAGAATAAAGCAATTCTTACCAACATGATAACTTGCAGGATAGAACGGAATGTCCGGCGGACAGTTCGCAATGGCTGCAAAACGGAAATTTCCATACCCTTTTTCCGTCGTTTCGGAAATGGTTTTTATCGTTTGCGCTGCTTTTGTCAAAGCTTCCACGTTTAATCCTGTAATGTCGTCAACGATAGTTATTGTGGTGGAAATTCCTTCTGTGTGCCGGATTATCTCGGGGATCATGTCCATGTATTCGGTTTCTTTCACTGTTCCAATACTTGTGAATTCCACTCCTTCTGATTTGCAGAGTGTTTCAAATTTTTGTAAGGTTCGGATGAGCTCATCTTTGTTCAGATTACCTAGAAATTCGGGCCAGGAGTTTGTGGTTATGCGCGGTTCCTGCACCTCGTATCCCTGATCTTCAAATATTTTTCTGGCATTATTATTGAACGCAGCCGCTTCTTTGACGGCATATTCATCCACAGGATAGGAGAGTGTGATTCCGTGGGTTATAGTTCGTATTTTCATAGTTATTCTTCCTCTATTTCCTGTTGCAAGCGGAGCAAAGCATCTTTTGCAGAGCCCTGTTTTTTGATCATACCTAAAATTTTATTTCGCGAGAACTCATGCTCGTCCCGAAGCTGGTTCGCAGTCCGGATGATCCTGCCAAAAATTTTGTCTGGAGTAAATCCGGCAGCTATAAGGTCTTTGCCTTCGATGATGTTTTCCGGTTTATCGCGGTCAACCTTGAGTGCCTGTGAGCGTTTAATGAGCCATGCACCGGATTTAAAATTTTCGTCCCGATCATGAAGTCGCGTGCCTTTGCCCAGATAATCCGCTTCTGCAACGAGGGTGAGTTCATATATTGTGGCGGGATATAATCGTCTTGCAAGCCGCCGTATCGCACCGTCCGTTATCTTCTCACCATTGCGGGATTCTGCTTTATAAAACGAAAACGGCGCAAGATGATTTTTCACAAGTGGTATCACCTTCTGTTTGGTTTCATTGTCAGTACCGATCTGATTGATGAATGCTCTGGTCGGCTTCTCTCCCGCAGGTTCGTGCTCAGGTGTGGAAATTCGATCCCCTTTATTTACCGTTGTTTCCGGTTTGCCGAGATCGTGGCATAGAATGCTCAGCATGATCACAAATGCTTCTCGCACACGAAGATGTTCCCTGTGAATGATATGCGCACCGGCGTTCAGGCAAAGCAGTGTATGAACCCACACATTGCCCTCGGGATGCCAGATACGATCCTGCTCGGTATCGGTTAGTATAAAAAGCTCCGGATAATACCTCTCTATTATTCCAAGGTCGAGCATTGTTTTTAATCCCAGGGAGGGCTTTATTGCCTTGAGTAAAAGTTTTTTCCACTCCTCCTGAATGCGCTCTTTGGGAAGCTCTACAAGAGATGGCACTGTTTTCTGCATTAGAGAGAAACTCTTTAAGTCGACCGCGAGATCAAAACGTGCGATAAACTGAACACCTCTCATCACGCGTAACGGGTCTTCCGCAAAAGTATCTTTATCAACCACTCGTAATACCCGCTTTTCAAGATCGACAAGCCCTTGGAACGGATCGATGAGCACTTCTGTAATTGGATCATATATCATAGCATTAATAGTGAAATCCCTTCGCCGTGCTGCATCTTTGATGTCCATTTCAGGATCTGTGTCAACTGCAAATCCCCTGTGCCCTTCACTGACTTTGGAATCCTTTCTGGGAAGGGAGAAATCTATTTCCAGTGTGCCGTCATAATATTTCAACACGCCGAAGGATTTACCCACATCCATGACCTTACCATACTTTTCGACAATTCTCTGTATCTGGTCCGGCTGCATGCCGTACACTTCGATATCCAGATCCTTTGTGGGCTTTTTACCGAGCAGCATATCACGCACACTGCCGCCGACCAGGAATGCCTTGCCGCCCTGTTCATCTATTTCTCTTACAACACTCATTACGGTTTGCGGAATTGTAGAAAACGCCGGCTTGAAAAAGCGCGGTATCTTGCGGATGTAGGATTTTGGCATCTTCATGTGCGCAAAATTCATTTTTCTTTTTTCATCTGTAAAGCCATTTTATACACATGGTTTTTTGAGAGTTTATGTTCATGAGCCAGTTCCCTTGCAGTCCGGCTAACCGACTTATCCTGGTGAAATTTCTCCGTGATAAGTTCCCGAAGCTCTTCTTCAGAAAAAGTCTGCTCCTGCGCACCCTCCAGCACGAGAACGAACTCGCCCTTCAAGGTGATCTCATCAAAATTATCCACAAAATGCGAGAGCATTCCTCGGTAATAGGTTTCAAATTTCTTTGATATTTCCCGGGCAATGCAAACCTGCCTGTCACTAAAAAATTTTAATAATTCTTTGAGGGTTTCTTCCAGGCGATGCGGTGCTTCGTAAAAGATAAGCGTGTCATGAATACTTTCCAGCTTCCCCAGAAGTTCTCTTCGCTCTGAATGTTTCTCAGGCAGAAAACCAACAAAATTGAATCTCTCTGCTGGTAATCCCGAAGACACAAGCGCTGGCACAAAAGCTGTCGCGCCCGGAAGCGTGACAACCTCGATATCTTGCCCTATCGCTTCTTGAACCAGGATACTGGAAGGGTCGGAAATCCCGGGAGTGCCTGCATCGGTGATGATCGCAATATTTTCTCCCTTTTGCAGCTTCTCGATGAACTCGTCGAGTCGTGCCCGCTCATTGAATTTGTGATAACTCACCATTGGCGTATCAATATTATAATGCCCAAGCAAAGTCCTCGAGGTGCGCGTATCTTCAGCACCGATGATTGACACCTTTTGCAGTACTTCCACTGCACGATACGTCATATCGCCAAGGTTGCCGATGGGCGTGGGTACGATGTAGAGCGTTCCATGCTTCATATAGAAAAGTTTTTTTGTTTTGTATAATTTCTGGCAATGTTTTTGTGAATAAAGCGGGAAGAGTACTAGGGAAGACGAAAGCGAATGACCCGTCCTGAAATAGATTGACAATTATAAATAACTTATGAAAATTAATATATGATAATAATGAGATACCGTATGACTAATAGCATTTTTTCCAAAGAATACTTAACTTACAAAAGGAGAAGTTATAATGTCTGGAAAAATTCTTTTCACAATTAAGAATCAAGGGTATGGTAGAGGTAACTATGTCATATTTTTTACTTCTACCCGCGCTATCGCTGCAAAGACAGGAGGTTCGTTCCTTAAAGATTTGGCTACATTGAGCGGAAGTACCGGGTTCCTCTTATCTGAAAAGATGCAAAGCGAAAGCAAGTCCGAAGAACTTAGCAAATTAATCCCCGAATCCATTTTATCAAGCGAAAAGAATAACTTTGAGATTCATTACACTGAAATATCCATGGTGAAGGTAAAGAAGCCTGGATTTGCCACCTTCTTTGCCAGTGAAATTCACATTCACACAGAAAAAAAGAAGTATGTGTTCAAAGAACAGGAAGCTTCCAAGGAAATAATTGGAAAATTGCAGGAATTTATAAAAACTACACTGCCGGATAAATACACGGAAAAATAGACTGACCGATAAAATTTTTCGCCTTACGGATTAAAGATGGCCTTGGCCTGATTCTTTTTTATTCTAACCGCTTTATTTGGTATCTCCACTTTTAATTAAGGAAAAATGAATGCTTTGTTTAATATTGAATGTTGTTTGGAACAAGAAACCGTTTTCAAAACCCTCATTGGCTTGCTAAACTTCCGGTTTTTTTATTGACATTAAAACTAAATATTGTACCTAGCAAATACATATCATCAGGGACATTAAACATGTCATGTGCTTCTATTTTATGCGAGGTATGTGTGTTGCGATAGCTCATATTTTTTAAGTACGTCTTTTTATCTAGCCTATTGTCAATATATATATTGACAATAATTTGGGCGCTGTCAATATATGGCTTGACTCAATTGTCTTGTTTGTCAATATATAGCTTGACTAAAAGGAGAGCACAAGATGAAAAGAAATAACAAGCTCATAAGAGAGCAATTAGATAAAACGTTGACTGTGTTACGTCCATTGCTTGACATCCAAATTCCTCAAAAGGGTTGGATTAGAGCAATCAGAAACGCCATCGGTATGAGCGGAAGGCAACTCGCCGATCGTCTCGGTGTTACTAAGCAAAATGCTTCGTTGATTGAGAGTCGAGAGATCGCGGGAACAGCAACTATCAAGACTTTGCGAAACACTGCTGAAGCATTGGATTGTATATTTGTATACGGTTTCATTCCAAAGACAAGTCTTGAAGAAATTATTCGGGGTCAGGCAAAAAAAGTTGCATCAACGCGCCTCGCTCGTGCATCCCACACAATGAGTCTTGAGGACCAGTCTCTCAATACAATAGAGAACAAAACGGTATTGGAAGACATGACCAACGAACTTGCCGATGAACTTCCGAAATACCTGTGGGATGAATAATGCCCAATTTTGAATATCCTGAAGGTGCCACGTCCATTGACCCGAACGACATAGACGGCTTGCTCCTCACACATATCACCACACGCAGTGAACTGGACCGTTGGGAACAAGATAATATAGTAGTGGCTTTAGCTTGGCTGGATCAAAAAAAGCCGAAAGATATCTTCAACGAACAATTCATAAAGGAACTCCACAGGCGGATGTTCGGCGATGTTTGGAAATGGGCAGGAAAGTTCAGGCTAAGTGACAAAAACATTGGTTGCCCGTGGATTCAAGTACCTATGTGTATTAAGAATTTGTGTGATGATACAAAATTATGGTTAGAATTAAAGAATGAGTCTTCCGATGAAATTGCCGTTCGCTTTCACCATCGGTTGGTTTCAATTCATCCATTCCCTAATGGAAATGGGCGCCATGCCCGCTTAATTACTGACATTCTTCTAGAAAATATTCTTGGGTGTTCTCGTTTCTCATGGGGGAGTGAGAACTTATCTGCAACCAACGACAGCAGACGAAGATATATTGCTGCTCTTCACCAGGCAGACTGCGGAAATTACAAACTTTTGCTGGAATTTGTAAGAACATAAAGGCATATTGATCTTTTAAGTTTAATATGTAAGAATTTCATGCTTTGTTTAAACTGTTAGGTGGTAAAATACAGACTCCCCTGGTTTCTATGGACCATGGTACGGAATTGCTGAAGAAATATGCTCCATCCAAATGGGATCCCTTTAACCCTTCAGAATGGATTAATTTCGCGGAAGTGATCGTGGCGTACATCATGGCTTCAAGGTATGGGTGGTC
>JAVCDK010000019.1 GCA_030765865.1 Candidatus Celaenobacter antarcticus
ATGTTGATCCGGATAATCTCATAAACCGTCTCGTGTACGGAGTCGGAACAGGACTCATCACCTCTGAGGGAGCTTCAGCTCTTGACGGGGTGTACAAACTTGTTGCTATTGAGAAAAACGGTGAATTATTCCCTGCGATGAAGCTTTCGGGTGCAAAAGAAAAAATACTGAATCCGGGAAACAAAAAGATATGGCGTATCTATGATGTGCGCGGGAAAGCGACCGCAGACCTGATCGCTATGCATGATGAAGATATACAAAATCGTGACAAGATCATAATTCATCACCCAGTCGAACACACGAAGAAACGAACACTTCTGAGAAATGAAATATCAGAGATCGAGGAACTGCATGTCGACATCCTGAAAGACGGCAAGCTTGTATATGAACTACCCACATTAGAAGAGATACGTGAAACACGAAAGAAGGATGTGGACCGTCTCGACCCCGGCGTGAAACGTTTTGTGAATCCACACTTCTACCATGTCTCGCTCTCAAATAAACTGTGGGATACAAAGGAGCAATTGGTTAAAAACATGAAATCATGATGCCGGATTCAAAACCTGTTTATTGACATCCGGAACAACAGAAAAGAAATACAACACATAAAACAACGTGGGGAAGTAGCTCAGTTGGGAGAGCACAGCGTTCGCAATGCTGCGGTCGAGGGTTCGAGTCCCTTCTTCTCCACCATTTTTCAATAAAACGTAAAAATACCTTTATAATATAGCTCTCAGTTCCTGTAATTTTTCAATCTCATAATCCGGCTCAAATCCATTATCATTAACTAAATTCTTCGGATTGAACCAGCAGGTGGAAATACCATAATTTTTACCACCCACGATATCGGAACGAAAACTATCCCCTACTATAAGTACTTCTTCTTTTTCGGGATAATCCAGAATCTTAAATACGTGATCGAATATCTCTTTCATGGGTTTGGGAAATCCAATCTCCTCTGAGATAAAAATATGATCAAAAGCATCTTTTAGCTCGGATTTTCTTATGCGTGAATACTGCACATCTGCGAGTCCATTTGTAATAAGACAAACTGAATAATTGGTGCTCAGATAGTTAATTATTTCTTTTGCTCCATCCAGAAGTGCTGTACTTTTTGAAAGATGATCTATATATGTTTCACTCATTTTTTTAGAGTTATGAAGTAACTGCTCTTTGCTGAGGAATCTTCTAAAACGTTCTTCTCGAAGCTCGCTCGCAGTAATTTTATGCTCCTCAAAATCTTTCCAAATAGCATAATTTATCTCTTTATAAGAAGCATGAAGTATATCAATGTTCCCATTAATATCAAAGTCTTGTAATGTCTTTTTGAAAGCCCGTAATTCTGCATGTTCATAATCAAACAATGTTCCATCTGCATCGAAAAGTATGTATCTAAATTTCACTTTATTTCTCCATATCGAAATTTTGTTATTAACAAATATTTGACAAATAATGATGAAATACCAGTTTGGACAGTAATAATTTTTCATGGCAACAAAAATGTTAGACATCGAGATTAACTGTACGGTTAAACTAAAATTGTTAAAGTGGGTTAGATATGAAGTTTGAAAAAAGTGAAGAACTAGAATTTCAGGATTATCGTTTTAAAACTTCCCTACGGAGTATTAGAGCTGGAATTTTATTCGGATTAGTTTTATATTCTCTTTTTGGTCTTCTCGACAATTTAAGCTTTCCCGATTCTAGAGAAATAGTTCTTTTGATTCGATACATTATTATAGTTCCCTTTTTTATCCTGATATACATTTCAACATATTACAAGATTTTCAGAAAAATAATGAACATTGTTTTGTCTCTAACAGTGATCATCCCCAGTTTTGGGATCATAGCAATGATGGTGATCTCAAATTCAGAAGAAGTTGGTTATCATTTATATTATGTAGGGATTATGGTGGTCATTTTATTGGGAAGTACATTTTTCAAATTGAAATTATGGAATTTTGTGTTTTCATGTTTAATTATTCTTTGTATATATGGTTTCGCTGCGATTTATTTTCAGAATTGCCTGGAAGGAGGTATTAAAGGAAAAGATTTTCCCATATTGTTATCAAATATCCTTTTCTTGTTTTCTATTATGATCATCAGTTCTGTTATTACTTACATGTTTGAGTTGAATTTGAGAAAAGAATTTATCCAACAAAAAGCCATAAAAGAAGAAAAGGAAAAACTCAAAGAAAGTGAAGAAAGAAATAGAATACTTCTGGAAAATTTGGGTGAAGGAGTGACTATTATAGATTTGGATGAAAAATGTGTTTTTGCAAATCCTGCTGCTGAAATTCTTTTTGGTGTTGAATACAAAGAACTTGTTGGTTACAATTTAAGAGATTTTCTTTCAGAAAAAAATATTCAAAAAATCCAAGAAGAAACTGAAAATCGAAAACAAGGGATCACTTCAACTTACGAACTTGAAATAATAAGACCCGATGGTGAAAAACGTTTCGTTCTAATTACTGCTACACCCCATTATGACAATTTCAATAGAGTAAAAGGTACACTCGGCATTTTCAGAGATATCACCGAACGCAAGCAGGCAGAGGAGGAACTAAAAAGAGAGAAGAATTTTTCTGAAAATATAGTTGCTACAATCCCTGATTCGTTGCTTATTCTCGATAAGAATTTAAAGATAAAGAGTGCTAATCACACTTTTTATGAAACCTTTCAAATGGAACCGGAAAAAGTTATAGGATCATCAATAACCAATATATTGGGAAATGAGGATGAAAAACTAAGCAAAGAACTGACCAAGTTATTTGGAACTGAAGATATGCTGGAGAACTTTGAGATATATTATCAGTCAGAGAAGCTGGATTTATTCCAAGAAGAAGGAAGACTTACTTCAAAGAGTGAACGGATATTCAATATCTCAGCGAGAGGAATGTTGTTTGCAGAAGAAGAAGAAGAAGAATTGGTTATTATGCGAGACATAACGGAACGCAAAAATTCCGAAGAAGAATTAAGAAAAGCATACTTGCAATTAGAAGATACACAACAAGAACTGATCCAATCTCAAACTCTTGTAGCTCTTGGAGGATTTGCATCAGGTATTGCTCACGAAATAAGAAACCCTCTTGCTAATATTTCAGCTTCTGCTCAATTTTGTATTAAGAAATTTGATCTTACCGGAAAAATAAAAAGCTATCTTAAAATTATTATCAGAAATTCCAATAAAGCAAATAGAATAATAAAAGATCTATTAGATTTTGCAAGACCAAGCGAATTTGTATTTAAACAAGGAAATATCCTTCAACCGCTAAATAGAGCTTGTGACCTTACAAAAGCAAAGAGGTTTAATAATAATATCCGTTTGTATAAAAGATGCTCAAAAGCATTACCAAAAATCTTGATGGATGAAAAAAGAATGGAACAGGTTTTTTTAAATATTATTATTAATTCTATTGATGCTATGAACAAAGGAGGTCGTTTATTAATAACTGCTTGGCCGGAAAAAGAGTATGTTGTTATTAATATTTCCGATACAGGCATAGGTATAGCCAAGAAAGATATTGATAAGATATTCAATCCGTTTTTTACAAAAAAATCTGATGGAGTCGGTTTGGGACTTTCGGTTGCTCATCGAATAATACAATCTCATAAAGGTAAAATTGAGGTTGAAAGTAAGTATAATAAAGGAACAAAATTTATTATCAGACTCCCAATAATTAATAATAAAAAATGAGATCTACAAAAAAAGGAGTACCTAAGTGGATACAATTTTAATAGTCGAGGATGAAAGTTTAATTGCATCAAGTATCAAAAATATACTAAGTCATCTTGGATATAAGAAAGTATATGTTGCAAATTCTGGAGTGGGAGCATTAAAAATAATTGAAGAACAACATCCGGATTTGGTTTTAGTTGATATTGTTTTACCCGGAAAGATTAACGGTATTGAATTAGCAAAACAAGTAAGAGCTCATCACAAAATACCTGTGATATTCGTTACCGGATATTCAGATGAGAATACATTAAAAAAAGCAAAGCTTAGCGAGCCTTATGGTTATATAACAAAACCCTTTAAAAAAAATGATTTAAAAATTGCTATAGATATTGCTTTACATAAATTCAAAATGGAGAAAAAATTAATAGAAAGTGAAACAAAACTAAAAACAATATTTGAATTTGCTCCAGATGGGATTTATTTAAATGATCTAAAAGGGAATTTTATTGATGCTAATAAATCAGCAGAAAAGATAATAGGTTACAAAAGGAAAGAATTAATTGGAAAGAATTTTATAGAAAAAAAAATGCTCCCTTCAGAATATAAACAAAAAGCACAAGAAAACTTAATGCATAATGCTAAAGGTGAATCTACAGGTCCTGATGAATTTATTTTAATTAGAAAGGACGGATCTAAAGTTCCTGTAGAAATAACTACACATCCAGTTGAGATAAATAACAATATTATTGTTATTGGCATCGCTCGGGACATCACAGAGCGCAAGCAGGCGGAGGAAGCTTTAAAGGAAAATGAAGAAAGATACAGACAGATTTATCAATATTCACCCGATTCGATTATTATCCATGATATGGATATGAATATCTTGGATGCCAATAATAAGGCAATAGAAGAGTTGGGCTATTCAAAAAAAGAAATGCTCGAAATGAAGGTTTTTGAATTACATCCCGAGACCGAACTGAAACATTCCGCCCAAGTGTTGGCTGCTATGAAAAAAAAAGATATGTTAAATGTAGAGACAAAGTTTGTGAGGAAAGACGGTTCTGTTTTTTTAGCCGAAGCAACTCCCTGCAAATATACGCTTGGAAGCAAACCGATAATTCATGTTGTCATCCGGGATATAACTAAGCGCAAACAGGCAGAGGAACAGATCAAAACAAAGAACCTTTTCCTGGAGAGCCTGATTCAGCAATCACCGCTTCCCACCTTTGTGATGGATTCCAAAGGGGTCAATGTGATGGTGAATGAAGCATTTCTGAAGTTATATGCTGTGCCCGACAAGGATATGATCCTGGGAAGAAATGCGCTCACAGAACCAGCGAACGTAAGCCAGGGCGTGGTCAAGTTCTTCAAGGAGGCTTTGAGTGGGAAAATCGTTGAACCGCCTGATATGGAATTTGTTTCACCCTACGAGAATAAGAAAGTCATTACACGATGCAAAATGTTTCCCATATTGGACCCGACAGGCAAGTTGACAAATGTGGTTGTAATACAGGAAGACATCACCGAACGCAAGCGAGCGGAAGAAGAATTAAGAAAAGCATACTCGCAATTAGAAGAAACACAAATTGAACTGATCCAATCTCAAACTCTTGCTGCTCTTGGAGGGTTTGCATCAGGCATAGCTCACGAAATAAGAAATCCTCTTGCTAATATTTCAGCTTCTGCACAGTATTGTATAAAGACATTCGATCTTACAAAGAAAGCAATAAATTATCTGCGTATTATTATTAGAAATTCTAATAAAGCAAATAAAATAATAAAGGAACTATTAGATTTTGCAAGACTAAGCAAATTCGTCTTTAAACAAGGAAATATCCTTCAGCCGCTAAATAAAACCTGTGAGCTTACAAGAGCAAAGCGGTTAAATTGTAATATTCGTTTGTATAAAAGATGCTCAAGAGCATTACCAAAAATTTTAATGGATAACAAAAGGATGGAGCAGGTTTTTTTGAATATTATCATTAATTCTATTGATTCTATGAGCAAGGGAGGTCGGTTATCAATAATTGCTTATCTGGAAAAGGAGTATGTTATTATTGAAATTTCTGATACTGGTAAAGGTATCCGTAAACAAGATATTAGTAAAATATTCAATCCATTTTTCACAAATAAATCTAATGGTGTTGGTTTGGGACTTTCTGTTACTCATCGAATAATACAATCTCATAAAGGAAAAATTGAGGTCGAAAGTAAGTATCATAAAGGAACAAAGTTTACAATAAAACTTCCTATATTCCAAGATGAAAATAAACTATTTCTAATTCATGATAAATAAGGGGTATCGAAATGTATAAAATTTTAATAGTTGATGATGATAAGGATATGCAATTTAATCTTAAATCCATATTGGATTATGAAGGATATAAATCTTTTACTGTTGGAAATGGAACAAAAGCAATAAAAGAAGTTCAAAACAAATCACCAAATATTGTTTTATTGGATATAAGACTGCCTGATATGAGTGGGATGAAGGTTTTGGAAAAATTAAAAAAGACGATACCCGACTATAATGGTTCGATCATTATGCTTACTGCCTATGGAGATATTAAGCAAGCAATAAAAGCAATGAAGTTAGGTGCATTTGATTATCTTACAAAACCCTTTGATAATGAAGAATTAATAATTACAATACAAAAAGCTATCCAAACTCAACGGTTATCAAGAGAAATTAAACACCTCAAGCAGCAATTGGATGAAAAAATTACTTCTGAAAATCTTATGGGAAAAAGTATTCAAATAAAAAAAGTCTTGAAGCAAGTTGAACTAATAGCACCAACAAATATGAGTGTAATAATTCAAGGGGAAAGTGGTACTGGTAAGGAGGTTATTGCAAACTTAATACAAAGAAAGAGTCACAGAAAAGATAAACCATATATTCCAATAGATTGTGGTGCAATACCCGATACTCTCGTTGAAAGTGAATTATTTGGCTATGACAGGGGTGCATTTACCGGTGCAGAGAAAACCAAAGAAGGAAAATTTGAATTAGCAAATGGAGGGACACTATTTTTAGATGAAATTACAAATTTGCCTGCCGATGCTCAAGCAAAACTTCTTCGAGTAATTGAAGAGAAAAATATAACTCATATCGGAGGGAAGAAGTCTATAGGTGTTGATGTCAGAATAATCGCAACTACAAATATTGATATCCTCGAGGCTGTCGATCAAGGTAAATTTAGAGAAGATTTGTTTCATAGGTTAAATCAATTTAAAATTTTACTCCCAACACTTCAAGAAAGAAAAGATGATATTCCAATTCTCGCTAAAATATTTCTAAAAGAAGCAAATAAAGAACTAAAAAAAGAGATAAAGGATATTTCTTCTGAAGCCTTAAAAAAGATACTAAACTATTATTGGCCGGGAAATGTAAGAGAGTTAAAAAATACTATTCATCGGGCTGTTTTATTAGCAGAAAATGATTATATTGTTCCGGAAAATCTCATTATGGAATATTTTGATAAAAACCCGAAGAATTACTTGCATGATGTAAATGATCAATATTATCAATTTAAAGTATCTAATCAAAATAATATTTCATTTGATGAAATTATGAAAAAAGTTGAACGAGATTTATTATCCAAAACAATTGAACAAGCAAATGGCAATAAAATTAAAGCTGCAAAAATGTTGAATATGAATGTAAGAACCCTTTACCGTAAAATGGAGGAGTTAAACTTACCATTGTAAATCTGAACTCCAGTCTGTTGAGACTCGAGTTCACAAGAGCGACCCAGTGAAATTAAAGAAAAATTTCACCCTGATGAAATTAAAAAAAGATTTCATTGGGCAGGCAGGTCAGGAAACGAGAGTGGATTTGAGACGTATTCTATTCTCATTCCCAATCCCCATATTTATTCTCATTCCCAAGCCCATGCTTGGGAATGCAAGGTTGAACACTTTAACAATCTGGGGACAGTAAACCTGATGTAATAAATAATATATTTAACAGATTAAAAATAAATAAATTTCACCCAGTTAAATAACATCATAAGAACTATATCTTTCATAATTTTCAAACAGACATTATTTAAAAAAAATAATGCAAATATTTTAGATCAAACTCTGACAATTCTGTCACAGTTTGACAAAAATGACACAAATATAAGTTACTATTTTTTTAATCATCAGCTGAAGAAAATAATTTTTCAATTTATGTTTCTTACTCCACAATAACAAGTTAAAGCTAATTACAAATTATAAAATATATTAAATTCTATATTTGGCACAATTATTGCAAGATATTACGGTATGATAAGAATTTTAATTGTAGATGATGATAAGGATTTGTGCAAGATTTTCTCTGATATACTTAAAGAAGAAGGTTATTTCATAAAAATTGCTTATGATGGAGAATCAGCAATTAAAAAATTGAAGGACAAAAAATATAATCTTATGGTATTAGACTATAAGTTAAAAAACGATAAGAATGGTTTGCAAGTTTTGGAAGAAGCAAAACAAATTGATCCATCATTAATAACAATAATGATTTCAGCTTATGGCAATAAAGAAATCAGAGCAAGAGCAAAAAAATTGGGAGCATATTCTTTTCTGGATAAACCATTTAATATAAAAAAACTTATTAATGTCGCGAATAAGGCATTAATACACTATGTGATCATGTTAGATAAATTATAATAAGCTCACCATAATAGTGAGTTAAAAAAAAGAAAGGAGAAAAGAACAATGGCAGTTGAAAAAGCAATCGGATCTTCCAGCTTGGTCGAAGTTATAGACCGTATTCTGGACAAGGGTATCGTAGTCGATGCCTGGATTAGAGTCTCATTGGTAGGTATTGAATTACTTGCTATCGAGGCAAGAGTGGTCGTAGCATCAGTCGAGACCTACTTAAAGTATGCTGAAGCTATCGGCCTTACAGCCACAGCAGCCTAATAAGCAGGTTGGCAACTTAATGAGGTCTTGCCGTGACACCCTTCACTCGTTGATCCGGGAAAAAGCATGTTTCGCCAAGACATCTATTTTTCTTCAAATTAAAAAGGAATGCAAATGCAAACAGCTGATGATATGAAAAGAATTACAGAAGAGATGGTATCCTCTTATGAATCAAGGATCGTGAATGTTGCTATGATTATTGATAATACTCATAAGATTATTGAAAATTTTAGAATTATCAGAAATGAAATGAGTAATCATTTGAAAGAGAGACTTGCTAAAGAAGATACCCTGAGAAAAAAGGATTTTGATAATATGATGCGGAATGTTCTATTAATGCAAGATAGAAGGGAAGAAGAGGTAAGAGATTTATTAAAAACTTTTTTAGAAGAACTGAAGGAAATGGCTGAAATCATAAAAAAACAATTAGCAGATGGAAATAAGGTTAGAATAGAAGATTTTAAAAGTCTCTTAGATAGTATAAGAACAAGACAAACTCAAAGAGGAAATGAAGTGGATATTATGCTGAAAGAATTCCATGAAGAATATACGGAAATGACTAAATCACTTAATGAACTTCTAAGAAAAGGTGAAGCTGTACGCATCCAGGATCTAAAATCAATTTTAAAAAATATTCATAATAAACAAATGAACAGGTCCAAAGAAGTAAGAGAAAAATTGGATGAATTTAGAAAGCAAAGAGAAGAGACAGAATTAAAATGGAAAAATATATTTGTTAATGATGCTCATATAAGAGCTATTAATTAAAAGATGAACAAAAACCAAAAAAGGAGTAACAATGCGTACATCAGAAGACACTAAAAAACTCGGTGAAGATATTATATCTTCCTATAAACTGAGAATAAAGGCAGTGGGAGAGATTGTTAGTGCAACTCATAATATGTTAACAGATTTTCAGAAAGATCACAAAACTATGTCGGATAAACTCGGAAAAAATCTTGAGAGAGGTGAAAAAGACAGACTTAAAGAATCTCATACCATAATGGCTGGAATTACGAAAGAACAAGTAGAGAGAAATAAATATGTTACTGATCTCTTACAAAAATTTGCTGATGATCAAAAAAATACTGTTAATGAATTGAAAGTTATGGCTGATGAAGTTAAGAAATCTCTGGGGAAAGGTGAGACTGACAGGATTAGTATTTTCAAAGTTATGATGGGTGATATTGAAAATCATGTGTTAGAACTATCGAAAAATACTGCTGAACTTATGAATGTTTTTTCTAATGACCACAAGGCTATGTCAGAAAAACTAAGAACAGATCTGTCAAAGGGAGAAGCAGATAGACTCAAAGACTTTAAGGGTATGATAGGTAATATTGAGAAAGACATTAAAGATATCGAGACTTATGTCAAAAACAAACTCAAGGAATTTTCTGATGAACATATTGATATGAGTGCTGAGCTTAAGAAGGAACTCTCCAAATATGTAGCAGGCATAATCAGTGAGACCAATCAACTGTTGGGTGGCTTTGCAGAAGAAAGAGAAAAAATGGCTTCAAATTGGAAATCACTAAATGATACTATGGCAAAATTACGAAGCGGAAAACCAATAGTTGAAAAGAAAGTAAAAGTTCGAACTGTAAAAGAAGCCATAGAAGAAGAGAAACCGGAACCAGTACCGGAAAAACCGGTTGAAGAACCTAAGCCCAAACCTAAACCTGTAAAAAAGGAAGAACCTGTTGAAAAACCTACACCTAAACCTAAACCTGCAAAAAAAGTACAACCCTGGGAAAAAGATATACCACTTGAGGATAAGGTATTAGCATTTATTAATGCACATCCAAAAGGTATACAGGTTGGTGATATGGAAGAACCTCTTGATGTTATAAGAATGAGATTAGGAGTTGTCGCAAAGAAATTGCTTGATGCAGGTAAAGTTAAAAAAGTAGATAAAGTTTATTTCCCGATTTAATTTCATTACTAGACTTTAAATCTGTGTTTCCTCCTAAAGTAAGATAGAAAGGATTAAATCATAAAAGGAGAAATTGATATGTCTCTTATAAAATGCGCATTCTGTAAAGGTACAGGCAAAGATCCCTTTGACCTGTTATCAAAACTTTCCATATGCCAGGTTTGCGGTGGTAAAGGTAAAGTAGAAGTAAAAGAACCAATGATAAAATGTGTCTATTGCAAAGGAACCGGTGTATATCCTCATAATGGTAGAGTAACCTGCACAGTTTGTAATGGTAAAGGTTATGTAACCGTTAAAGGTGAAACTGAAAAATGCCCTGATTGTAAAGGAACGGGAATTGCTCCGGATAGTCTTCCCTGTCTTACCTGCGGAGGTAAAGGAGTAGTTCCCAAAGTTATTACTGAAAATGAATAATCTAGATCATTTTAGACAGATTTTTCTGAATAAGAAACAAAATGCCTTGAATAAACTGAAATTTTGCAGAACAAGGTTTGAAAATAAAAGAAATGGAATAATTTCGGACATCAGGGTAGCAAGATTGAATTTCAAAGAATTTAATGATAAATTAGAAGAAATAAAAGAAAGAACAGGAGTTTAATACTATGATTGATGAAATGACTACGGTCCTGGAACCAAGCCCTTTATCCGATTTTGTAGAAACAAAATATATAAAGGATATAACAAAAAGAGCTATTTCTTATGTTGAAGCAGGTTTTCCTGTCCATTTCCGGGGTCCATCCGGTACAGGTAAAACTACTCTTGCTTTACATCTGGCAAGTAAAATCGGCAGACCGGTTGTAATGATCCATGGAGATGAGGAATTTTCAACTTCTGATCTGGTTGGTGGTGAACATGGATACAGATTCAGAAAGGTCGTTGATAGATTTGTATCGCGAGTCCTCAAAGTTGAAGAAGATATGGTAAAACGGTGGGTTGATAATCGTTTGACAGTTGCCTGCAGATATGGTTTTACTCTTTTATATGATGAATTCACGCGATCGAGACCGGAAGCAAATAATATTCTTCTTTCCATTCTACAAGAAAAGATGATGGATCTGCCTTCTGGAAGAGGAGAAGAACCATATCTCAAAGTCGATCCGGATTTCACAGCAATATTTACATCAAATCCGGAAGAATATGCAGGCGTCAATAGAAGCCAGGATGCACTTCGTGATAGAATGATAACTATGGATTTAGATCATTTTGATTATGATACGGAACTGGGAATCACAAAAGCAAAAGCAAAACTCAAAAAAGCTGATTCTGAAAAAATAGTTAAGGTCGTTAGAGGTTTGCGAGATTCGGGTAAATGTGAATTTGCTCCAACTGTCAGAGGATGTATTATGATTGCCAAAACTCTTCAAGTTCAAAAAATATCACCCTCAAAAGCAAATGGTGCTTTTGCTCAAATCTGCCAGGATATACTCGCTTCTGAAACAAGCAGAGTGGGTTCAAAAACAAACCAGGAAAGAGTAAAAAAAGTAGTAAAAGAATTGGTAGAAAAATATTGTTAATATTTTAGGAGAAATAAAATGACTCTTATAAGAAGTTTTTCAAAATTTGAAAAAGACGGAAAAATTAAACTTCCGGAAAATATCATTCGTGCAGCCGGTCTTAAAGAAGGTCAATTGGTTGAATTAAAGATAACCGGAGCATCAAAAAAGAAAAATATAATCATATCTATAAGAGATAATACAAGATAATAGAAAATAGATATTCACTCTTTAATTTATTTTTTATTAATTATCTTAACGAAAGGTGATAACAATGAAAGATGTTGATAGCCTTAAAGGTTTACATACTGTTAGAACTATGCAAAGTTCAAAAAAGCGTTCAATACCAAGAGTTCAGAGTTCATCCTATTTGGATCTATTTATGCTTCAAAAAGAGAAAGAAAGACTCATAAAAGAAAATGAAAGATTACTGATGAAAATGGAACAGACTAATAAACGTCTTGAAGAAATAGATGTAGATATAAATAAACTTCAAGAAGCAGAAATTACTACACAAGCTAAAACTGATATACGTTTAAAAAAACATTCTTTCACTCAAAACACTCCAAAACAAGGAGAAAAGAAAGAGTGGAAAAAAATGTCATTAAATTATTAAGATTTTTAAGGAGAATCTATGGAATGGAAAACATTTGATTTTAAAGGTGGCAATAGAAAATTTGGAAGAAAGGCAGGTGAGATCTTTGAAGGTGATCAATTTAGATGTTCGTTTTGTTCAGGAACCGGAATATTACCAGGAAGTAAAGATATAAAATGCCCTGTTTGCAGAGGTTCCGGAATCGTTTCTGTAAAAGGTCCGGTGGTAGTTTGTGCCTATTGTAAAGGTAGAGGAGAATATCCCGCCAGAACAAATATTACCTGCACTGTTTGCAGAGGAACAGGGCTTATAAGTATCACTAAACCAATCGAGGTTTGTGAGCACTGCAGGGGTAGAGGTAAAGAACCTGGTGGCAGTTTGCCTTGTATGGTTTGCAAGGGCAAAGGTGTGATCACAAAAAAAAATGATAAGGAGCGCTAATGAAAATTGATGAAGTTAGAACCAAAATTGAAAACTTTTTGAAAAATACTCTTAAAAAAAGTGACGTAAAAGTAATAAGAATAACAAAAGAAGATGATGGATGGTCCGGTGATGCGGAAATCTATGAAGAGAGTTCATTTATAAAATCTATAGGTTTGCCTACAAGAGTTCAGGATAGAAATATCTATTATATAAAACTAAATGATGAATTGGATGTTAACTCTTATGGATTGAAAGAAGAAGAATCCGAATAAGAAAAAGGAGAAATAAACTATGCCTAAAGCATCAATAGGAAGTGCACTTGACACTACTAATTTAGCTGATATTTTGGAAAGGGTATTAGATAAAGGAATTGTAATAGCCGGAGATATTAAGATTCAAATCGCTGATATCGACCTTTTAACTATTAAGATCCGTCTTCTTGTCGCTTCCGTAGATAAAGCAATGGAGATGGGAATCAACTGGTGGCAACAGGATCCTAATCTATCTGTACAAGCAAAAGAAACAGAAATGGAAAAAGAAAATGAAGCACTGAAGAACAGATTGGAAAGATTGGAAGCGAAGATAAAGTAACAATATAAACTATGTACTATAAATTTGATATGTTTAATATTTTTATGGAAGATCGTGAAAAAATGAAAGCTTTTTAGTTTTAAATATCTTAAATTTAAATATGCTTTGTAAAAGTTTTAATAAAAATAATATTCACTAAAAAAATAGGAGATCAAAAATGAGAATAATATGTTTATCGTGCGGTCATAAGGTTGATGTTGATAATACTTATGATGATTATGAAGGACAGATCAAGTGTGTCGTCTGTGGTGCATTACTGAAGATTAAAACCGAAGAAGGAAAATTAAAATCGGTTGATATTGTAACTCCAGGGAAAAAGCACTCAGAAAGATATTAATATTTTTCCAATATTGCTATACATTAGGTTTGGAGATATGGTAAAATATTTAGATGGAATGATCATTTATGGTATTTTCCGGATTGCATTATGATAAGTATGGAACGTGAAGTTTTAGATGTTCTATCAATGAATGATGGAGAAATTCATTATTACAATATTGCAGATCAATTAAGAATTGGTGATCATTATGCATATCTGATATGTAAAGGTTTAGAAAGAAATGGTTATGTTAATTTTGAAACCTTAAAGGGTATATGCAGTCTTACCGATATTGGAAAGAAGAAGACAGATGAGATCCAACGAGCAAGACAGAAGCAGGAAAAAGAAAATATTCAAAAAAGGGCAAAAGAAAATATGAATAAAATGTTTAAGAATAAAAAAATCATAAGTTATTAAATCCCGTAGTTTCGCCAACTGGCGGATTATTTAACTGGTTTTTTTATTATGAGTATAACAGCAACAGAACTTGAAATATTAAGGATAATGAAGCAAAAGAATGATTTGATGTCTATGAAAGAGATCAGTAGCAAAGCAGGATTTGAGATCGGTTATACATACCTGCTCTGTAATTCTTTAGAAAAACAGGGTTGTATTGGTTTCTTTTCGCATTCATCCTGCAGAATTACTGCAAAAGGTAAATATTTGATAAAGTAATCTTTACATATTTAAAACTTAAAAGGAGAATAAGCTATGGCAGACAAAAAAGAAAAAAAAGATGAAGGATTAGATATTGATTTCGGTTTGGGGAATCTCAATTTGGGTGGATTGTTCAAAGGTATAGAGAAATTAGTGGATATCGCTCAAGAATTGAAAGAATCTGGAGGTGAGATCAAAAAGGAAGGTGAGATAGATCTGGGCAATCTCAAAAAAGGAATGAAAGGTGTATTCGGTTTTTCTGTCAAATCTGCAGTTGGCGGCAAACCTGTTGTAGAGCCCTTTGGAAATATCAAAAGAACGCCAAAAGGACCGACAATTGAAAAGGAGAGAGAACCTATCACAGATATTTTTGATGAAGAGGATGAAGTTATTGTTATGGCTGAAATGCCCGGCATCAATGCAGATGATATAAAACTGGACTTGAAAGAAGATATCCTTGATATTTCTGCTCAGAATAAAGATAGAAAATATCATAAAGAGGTTCTTTTGCCTGCAAAAATTAAAGCTGAAACATTACGATCTTCATATAAAAATGGCATCCTTAAAATCAAAATGAAAAAATAGCTCATGGATATGTTGAAAAAAGACTCATTAAAACTGATCTTTCTGGGTGGAAAAGGTGGTGTGGGAAAAACAACCTGTGCCACAAGCACAGCTCTTTATCTCGCAAAAGATCATAAAACTCTTCTAATCTCAACCGATCCTGCTCATTCCCTTTATGACAGTCTCGGTATTCAAACAAAAACTGAAAATGAGATATGCCCGATCAGTAACTTAATGTCTGAAGATCTCAAAAAATATAAAGAATTAAAAAACCTGAGTATTTATGAAATTTCTGCTGAAAAATCTCTGAAACAATTTAAAATCGAATATGAAGATGAAATAAAGAAAATTATGGATACCTCTTCCTATTTAGATAATGAAGACATGGATTCGGTATTTTCCCTGCCTATCCCGGGTATAGATGAAGTAATGGGTTTCAAAATAATAGTTGATCTGATAGAAGAAGCAAAGTTTGATAAATTTATCGTGGATACAGCACCGACAGGTCATGCTTTGCGCTTGCTTACGTTACCACATCTCCTGGATGATTGGATAAAAGTCCTGGCAAAAATGAGATGGAAATACAGATATATGGTTACAAGTTTTTCCGGCAAATACAAACCGGATAAAGGTGATGATTTCCTTTTTATTATGAAAAAAACCGTTAAAAAAATTGAATCTATTCTCAAAAATAGTGATCTGTGTGAGTTCATTGCAGTAACCATCCCGGAACATATGGCAATTATGGAAACAGAACGATTGATAAAAAGTCTGGGAAAATATGGTATTAAAGTAAA
>JAVCDK010000123.1 GCA_030765865.1 Candidatus Celaenobacter antarcticus
AAATCAATGAATTAAAGCCAATTTCTTATCATAAAACCATAATTCCTGAAATAAAAAACGAAAAAAAGTAAATCTAAACCGAATATTATAAAATCATAACTAAAATTCCTTTATGGAATTTCCTGGATACTTGTTTATCAACTATTAATGGAATATCAGTAAAAACTTTACAAATTCGCACCTTTGACCCAAGCTCTGGAGTGATCAGCATTCCACTCCGTCCAAGCTCTCCCAATCCCGCATCAATAGCAAGAGGAATATTTAATGCAGTATCGTTTCCTGATGAGATTGCTTTATATCCAAGATGTCTGATGAACTGAGCAACTGAAGCAGACAGAAACGCCATCTGAGAATATGAGATCCCCCCAGAAGTGACCGCAGACCAGTCTGGAGAATTAAAGATGTCGTCATTCATTTCAATTGCTATGACTATTGCATGAGTATAATCTTTCGGGATATGAATTGGTTTACCATGCCTGTTTATCATGTAGAGCCATTTGCGGTTGAGTTTGCATATCCCAACCAGTGATGCACCGAATTTAAGAGCAGTATCCTTCACTTCCTTCGTGAACTCGACCATATCCCCTATTTCATATTGAGAAAGCTGCGGTTCGGTTAGCTTTGTATCTTCATTATCCAGCTTTTGATCGGAAAAGGCACCAACAAAATGATTGTATAATGTCCAGGATGCAATTACACGCGCCAATTCAACCCGGGAATAACCTTTTTTCTTATCTTCGATCATTTTTTCAGAATTGACATAATCCCATTTATAGAAAAAAGGTGCAGTGTTATCATAAATCACTCTGCCAAATATATTTTGTTGTTCATTAAACTGTTGAAGAATTTCATCGTCGATCTCGTACGTGGGCTTATCAACACGCTTTACTGTAACGCCTTTCATTACAATTATCCCTTAAGAATTTCCTCAAGTCCAATGATGCAGTAGGTTGTAACCAGTACTTTGTTATTTTCCCACCATCGTCCATTCTCATTTTGCCACCAACCCTCTTCATTCTGAATTTTTACAAGCTGGTTTGCCAATTCAGTTCTCCAGTCATGCCGGATGCCGTCGTCTCCGACAATAATATCAGCATCATAGGCAGTAAGTGCTTTTGCCATCATTAGATAATAATAAAAAAGTCCTTGATTGCCGAGTAACGGATTGGTTTCTACAATAAAATTATTGCTTATCCAATCATATGCTGCCTGTATACGGGGATCTTCTTTATCCAGCTTTACATAGATCATGCTTTTCAGTCCGGCATAGGTCATATTTCCATAGGATGTTGAACCACCTGCTTTGCTTATTCCTGGTTCATACATAAATCCGCCATCGTTTTCAGAATAGGATTCGGGATTGTACTCCTCAAGATTCTGGCAACGCTGTAAAAAAATGATTGCTTTATCAAAAAATATCTTCTTTTCTTCGATATTGGTAATTTCTTTCTTATTGATCTCAAGCTCATCTGTATAGACCGGTTCGCGCTCGAGCATTGCTTCCAGTGCCCATTGCAGGTTGGATAGATCTGGTCTCTGATCGCCTCCATATCCGACTCCGCCATAGTACAGACTGTCTGACGAATAACCTTCTTCCTCATCTATTTGCAGAACGAGTAGATATTTTTCTCCCTTGTCGATGATATCGTAATATTGAGGATCGTTTGCTTCTTTCAGCGCCATCAAACAGATGGATGTATTATAATTCGGCATATTATCAGTATAGATAGAGCCATTGAGTTTTGCACAACTTGCAATGAACTCAAGCCCTTTTGCTACGGGTTCAAACTGATAACTTATATTCGGATTGCTGTTTACAATTGCAATAATAGCGAGTGCGGTGATTGCAGGATAGTATTGCCAGCTTCCGTTATCTTCCTGCTGTTCTACGAGCCACTGCAAACCGATCTTGATGGAATGCTCTATCTCATGATCTAATGAAAGGTCAACTGCTGCATTACTGATAGAGACAACCATAAATGTCATAATGATGATCAAAAAAAATCTTTTCATGTATATCCTCCGACAGCTAATCTAATGATTTGATCTTGATCGTTGCTTTAGTTCCTTTCGCAGGAACAACGTTCTTATTTACTTCATAAAATGTGTCATCCGTAAAGGTTGGAAGCGGATTGTGGATTATTGTAAAAGGATCATTATACGTTCTTATGATGTTTTGATCCAGATCAGCTATAAATTGCCCATTGATGATTTTTGAACCGAGGAAAATCCAATGAGTTTTCAGCATTTCCCGTTTCTTAGGAATATTCCACACTAGTCGCTCGATCGGCTCCTCGTGGGTAACGCCCAAGGTATCAGTCCAAATCGCATATACAAGCAGAGAATCACCTTCAGGAATTGTATCATAGTTACCAAGTTCCATGTTTTGTCCACATTCCAAACCCAGTAAAAGGAGTGAGGTTTGAATGTATGCAGGGAGAGCATCAGTTTTCAGGATTGTTTCATGCAGATGTCCTTGAGGGCCAACTAGAATGGTTTCTATGAGTCCCCTATTCATATTGAATTCTGCAGGAAAAGTGATCTCTCTGTTCGCAATATCTATTTTGATGTTATCTATTTTATATGTGTTTTCATCTATTTTCATTATAAGTGAATCAGGTGCTTGTGCATATAAAAATGATGAGAGGGATATAAGTAACATACCCACTATAAATATTTTATAAAAATTCATTGATACCTCTTTTTTAAAAAAGAAATATTATTGAAAAAAAATGTCAAGATAACTGTATATTCATCTTACCGCAGCACTGCGATTTTAATGACGGCTTTCTCTTTGGCTTCATTCATCACAAGCATAAAATATACACCATTCGCTACAAAGTGTCCAGATTCATTTTTTCCGTTCCAGGTCACTTCTGTAGAGCCCGAATTCTTTTGTTCGAGAACTAACTCACCGGAAATATCGTAAATTTTAACAAGTGTAATTGGAGAGTTGGCATGTGTAAAATTTAAACGAGCGTAACCTACATCGATGCCTATTTCGGGACGGAAGGGATTCGGATCAAAATAGGATTGGGTGACAGGTGTTTTATTTCTTACAAGAGTTTGAACGTATTTCGTTGTAGTAACATCATCATTTCCAATTGTGCAATAATTGATAAGCGTGTCCGGAGTCTGAATACCTGAAAGTATTCTCACATCTACCCAAACTTCTTCTTCATCTCCTCCAGCCGGCAACGATCCAACATCCCACGTTATCAAATGTTCCTGCTGATCATACACACCCCCTATGCTCACATTATGCATTGAAACATGCTGATCTGGAGGAAGCCAATCTGTGATGAGGACATCGTCTAATTGATAGTTCAGTAAGTTTTGATATGAAATAGTATATCGCATGATCCTATTTGGAGATATCCAGGTGAACACACCGTCATCTTTCTGCACATCAAATGGATTATACCCAATATCCTGATCGGGAATGCACATTCCGGAAGGATAAACTATCCACTCATCTTCAAGAACGTAGAGTTCCTCAAGAATATCATCAAGTACAAGAATTTTATTAATGCCAGATGTGGTGCTTAATGATGCAAAGATATTTCCTGTGAACTTATCGACTGCTAACTTCATAACATAACTATCAGCAGAAAGTGAATAGGAACGAACAGACAATAAATTGAGATCATACTGGAGGATCTTCGAACCATAGTTGTTATTCGCAACATATAGATATTTGCCATCATCAATCGCAATCGAGGTCGGTTCCTGATCAACTTCAATACTACCGGTACAGGGTAGATCGTTCTTGGAATAGCACATACCATAAATAGTATAATAATAAACATAATTCTGGGAGCTGTCAGCAACGTAGAGCAGATTATTCTTCTCGTCAATTGCAAAATCTTGACCGCTTACGATATTTTCGAGCTCAGTATAATAAGGAGCAGCAGAATGAGCAAAAGCAAAAGTCGTATCCTGATAATGCCAGATATAGTTATAAAGTTTGTTAGTATTCCTTTCTAACGCATAAAGATTATTCGTTTCATTATAGTACTTGATACTTGCAGGATTAGAAATTTCTCCTAACTGTGCATATCCCCAGTTTGTAAGTAATGATGCATACACCACTTCAATAACATTGCTGTTCCTGAAAGAGATAAATAGAAGCTCGTTTTCCGGCTCAACGCATATATCATACGCGCCAGTCCCATGATTTGGAATGTTTAGAGTCTCCTGTTTTTGAATTCCTGCGTGCTGAAGATCATAAGAGAGAATTACCGTAGTCTGAGCTCCGTACATATTACCGATCGCAAACATCGATTTTGCTGAAACATTACAGGTGAGAATAAAAAAACTAATAATAAAAATCAGAAATATTCTTTTCATACTTATTCACCTCAAAAAATTTAATTCATCTTATCATATTTATCTTTAAACTGCTTTATGCTTGTATATATCGCTTTGGCAGCTTTATTCTGGAAATCCTTGGAAAGCAGTTTTTTCTCTTCATATTTATTTGATAAATAAGCAACTTCGACCAGCACTGCAGGCATAAAAGCACCGCGAAGCACATAGAAGTTTGCCTGACGTACACCATTATTTTTTGTTGAAAGAGTATTTACCAGCTGCTTCTGGCACATTTCTGAAAGTTCACTACTCTCATTCAGATATTCTGTCTGGCGCATATCGTAAAGGATAAAATCAAGATCAGTATAACGGGATATGCTTTCCTGATCTTCAAACTTGATAACTTCATTCTCCATTGCCTCAACAGCTCGTGCCTCATGGGTTTGGGCTGTGGAAAGATAATAGACTTCCGAGCCGCTCGCTTTGGTATTATATGCTGCGTTGCAATGAATGCTGACAAAAATATCGGCTTGATTTTCATTGGCAAAATCCGTTCTTTCACCCAGCGACACAAACCTGTCATCATGCCGTGTAAGAAGCACTTTCACATCAAGATTTTTCTCGAGCAGATTCTTCACTTTTTTTGTAATATTTAACACAATATCTTTTTCTTTAAGACCAAGAATTCGTCCAACTGCACCGGGATCTTTTCCTCCATGCCCCGGATCGAGCACAATCGTTTTTATATGATATTTCTCCATCGAAGAAAAATTTATAATAACCGCTCCATCATCTAATAGAACTTTATCGGGAAAGAATTTGTCGGCGCACAGATTTAAAAAATAAACCGGCACATAAAAGAAACCATTCACTACCTGAATGTCATTATGAAGATTGTAACTGTGTTTCCCAAAATGCACCCAATTATTAAAAAAAGAGAACTCGCATTTTTTTTCAAAAATTACACAGTTAATGGTCTGTGATCTCTGATCTACTTTGATTGAACCGTCAAAAATACGTTCGATATCATAAAGGTTCAGATAATTCCTGCTCTCGATCTCCATAATCGGCAAATGGTCTTTACGAGTGGAGTTCAGATACGAGATGCCATACTCCTTCGCACAAAGTTGAGCACTGAAGAAAAACAACAAAACTATAATTAAATATTTTTTTATTATCATAATAGATTAATATGATATCTTTTGATTTGAGCAATTTTTGTCAATTTATTATTGACACTTACTCAGTGAATGCAAGAAATGTTCGTATGAAAAACTCAATATATGTCATCGACGGCACAGCCATAATATATCGTTCTTATTTTGCTTTCAAGAATCGCCCTCTCATTAATTCCAGGGGTGAAAACACAAGTGCGATCTTCGGTTTTTTGCGTACGATCATATCTTTGCTCGAGCGTTTTAAACCAGAGTATTTTGCAATAACTTTCGACGAAAAGGAGCCCACATTCCGTCATAAAACTTACAAGGAATACAAAGCGACACGGGATAAAATGCCCGAAGACCTGGTCGAACAACTCGGACCTATACTCGAAATGGTCAAACTCTCACATATTGCAAAACTATCCAAATCCAGCTATGAAGCCGACGATATAATTGCAACACTGGTAGAGCGTTATGAAAATGATCATGATATTGTTATCGTATCTTCTGATAAAGATCTGTACCAACTCGTGAACGACCATGTGAAATTATATGAACATTCAAAAGACAAATTCATTGGCATTAAAGAGGTTGAGGAAAAATTCGATGTCTCACCTGGACATATTGTCGATTTACTGGCTCTTGCCGGCGATTCATCAGATAATATTCCGGGCATTCCAAAAGTAGGACCGAAAACTGCCGCAAAACTTATAAAAGAATATGGTGACCTGGAAAGCATTATAAATCATGCAGATGAGATTACTTCTGAGAAAATAAAGAATAATATAACCGAATATACTGATCAGGGTCGGCTTTCCAAAGAACTCGTCATTCTCGATAAAAATGTTCCCATCGATCTCACTATTGATTCAATGAAAGTACCGGATATCTTTACTGAAGAATTAAAAGATTTCTGTGCCCGTTACGAGATGTACGCCTTCATGAAATATTTTAAGGGTGAAATCGAGCAGCCCGTCAGGAAAAAATTTTCCTATGAGATTGTGAATAATGAGAAATCTTTCTCGGCGTTATTAACTCTACTGAAAAAATCAACATTCATTGCTGTTGATCTCGAAACCGACTCCCGCAATCCCATAGAGGGACGTATTGTTGGTATCTCGTTCTGCGTGAATGATGAAAAATCCTATTACATTCCTGTTGGACATATTTTTGGAAAACAGCTCGATAAAGCGAAGGTCTTAGAAAAATTAAAACAAATTCTAGAAGACTCAGCAAACAAATTCATCGGGCATAATATCAAATTTGATTATATGGTTTTCCAAAATGAAGGGATCGAGGTAAATGACCTCTATTTCGACACCATGGTCGCTTCATATGTTCTTGCTCCAGAAGAACACCGCCACAATCTGAATGAAGTCAGCATGAAATACCTTCAGCACAAAATGATACCGATCACAGACATAATCGGCAAAGGGAAAAATCAAATCCAGTTTGGTGAAACCGAGATCGATAAAGCTGCCGAGTATGCTGCAGAGGATGCATACATCACTTTTCTGCTATGGGAAAAACTGAAATCCCGGATCGACAAGATCGAGCTTTCAAAACTGTTCTATGATATTGAAATGCCGCTTGTGAAGGCGCTTGCGCAAATGGAAAAAAACGGCATTTATATTAATCTTCCCCTGTTCAGAGAGATTTCAAAAGAACTCGAGCATAAAACCGAAGAGCTGAAGGATACAATTTATTATAAAACAGGTGAGCAGTTCAATATTGATTCTCCTTCTCAACTTGCTAACGTGTTGTTTGACAAAATGGATCTTCCAGTCATAAAAAAAACTAAAACCGGCTATTCTACTGATATTGAAGTGCTTACAAAGCTGAGCAGAACCTACGAACTAGCCCAGGATATCATTGATTACAGGCAATTGAAGAAATTGCAGTCCACTTATATTAATGCCTTTCCGAAACTTATCAATCGCAGAACGCACCGTATTCATTCTTCATTCAATCAGACTGTTACTGCAACGGGACGGCTTTCGAGCTCCAATCCAAACCTGCAGAATATACCGATCCGCACAGAAATTGGCAGGGAAATGAGAAAGGGATTTATTCCGCAAGAGAATGACCACCTTATCCTTTCTGCAGACTATTCACAGATCGAACTCCGTATTGTTGCGTTGCTATCAAAAGATGAAAAAATGATAGAGAATTTTAATGAAGGCGGAGATATACACTCTCAAACTGCTGCTAATATTTTTGGAATCGATGAAAAAGAGGTTTCTGCTGACCAAAGAAGGCAGGCAAAGGTTATCAATTTCGGCATAATTTACGGCATGGGCGCATTCTCATTATCGGAAGATCTGCGTATTTCAAGATCGGAAGCACAGGCATTTATTGATAACTATTTTTCATTTTATAAGGGATTGTACAACTACCTTGAATCAACAAAAAAATTCGCCCATGATAAAGGATATGTTAAGACCATTTTTAACAGGCGCAGATACCTTCCGGGCATTAATAGCAGGAATAGAAATGTGCAGTCAAATGAAGAACGCATGGCAATAAACATGCCAATTCAGGGCACGGCAGCAGATATGATAAAAATCGCAATGAATGCACTTTATGATAAGATCTCTAATAAAAAGGATGAGATAATGATGATCATCCAGGTGCACGATGAACTGGTCTTCGAGATCAGAAAAGATAAAATAGATTTCTATCAAAAATTAATCAAACAAGAAATGGAAAATGTGCTCCCGAAAGAGTATGCCGGCATCGTCCCCATCAAGGTGGATATCGGTTACGGTAAAAGCTGGTATGATGCACATTAATAAGGAAACATGAATATTAAACTGAGATACGGTGAAGAACATAAAATAGTCGAAATCCCTGACAAAAATGTCTTGGGAATTCTTGAGATGGAATATATCGAAGCGTGCGCACATCCTGAAGAACATATAAATAAACAACTCAACTCCCCCATCGGAAGCCCACCGCTTTTACGTTTACTAATAGAAAAAGATCCAAAAAATATTCTAATTATTGTGAGTGATATTACACGTCCAGGTCCATTTGCGCTTATGATGGAAACATTAATCAAAACACTGCTATCATACAATATTGATAGCAAATGTATTAGCTGCATTATCGCAAACGGGACTCATAGAAAAATGACGGAAACAGAAATGCGGTATCATTATGGAGATTGGGTTGTTGATAACTTCTCAATAGAAAATCATGATTGCAGAGCTAATGATCTCGTTAGTCTCGGTGAAATGGCATCAGGCAATGAACTACTCATAAATAAAAAGGTTTCTGAAGCTGATTTTCTTATAACGATAGGTGTAATAAACCCACATTATTTTGCCGGTTTCAGCGGAGGAAGAAAATCGATTTTACCGGGAATTTGCGGATATGAAACGGTTCGGCATAATCATTCAAATATAGTGCATAACTATGCAACTCTCGGCAAGTTAGACAACAACAAAATCCACCTTGAAATGGCTGAAGCTGCAGCGAAAGTTGACGTGGACTTCACCTTGCAAGCTGTTGTAAATTATAAAAAGGAACTTATTAAATGTTTTGCAGGTGCGCTTGACCAGGCATTTTATGAAGGAGTCCAATTCTTTAAGGAACATAATTCCGTGAAATACTCTCAAAAAGCAGATGCACTTATTGTATCCGCTGGCGGTTATCCGAAAGATATAAATTTTTATCAATCCCAGAAAGCATTGAACAATACAATTGAACTGGTAAAAGAAGGCGGTACGATCATATTAGTTTCTGAATGTAGGGAGAATATGGGACAGGATGAAATGGAAAAACAGCTTCGAAATGTTCAGACTATTGATGAACTATTCATGGTCGATCAAAAGGACATTCAGATCGGGGGACATCGCGCGTTTGCTACAGGCAAGTTGTTGAAACAAGCTGACATTCTTGTGGTAAGTTCTATGGACACGGAACTCGTTAAAGCAGTGCACTTCACTCCTGCAGAATCAATTGAAGAAGCTCTCGAGTTCATCAAAGATAAAGAAGGTGAAGAATTTTCCTGCTATATTGTTCCAAATGGTTCGATGTTTTTCCCAAATCATAAGAAAAAATAAGGAATACTATGTACAAAGTTATTGCAAAAAAAAGTTCAACTTACGACATTACAAAACTTAAAAAAGTTATTGATTCGATATTCACTGAGACCGATCTCTATCCTACACTCAAATCACTTTCATCCGTGCTCCTGAAACCTAATCTGCTTGGAGCTTACCCGCCGGACAGAGCAATCACGACCCACCCGAATCTCGTGGCAGCAGTTATCGAAATACTCAAAGATCATAAAATCTCAATTTCACTTATGGATAATCCAGGTGGAACAGTGAGCGCTATGAAAGCATATCAAATAACCGGCATGGAAAATCTTGCAAAGCTCTACGGAATTACGTTAATAAATCCGGTCAAAAATGGAATTTACACATATAATAAGAATGCAAAATATACAGTGAATAAAGCATTTATCGATGCGGAAGCCATTATTAACCTGGCAAAATTGAAAACGCATATGTTCACATTGTTCACCGGTGCGATAAAAAATTTCTATGGCACCATTCCGGGACTTGCAAAATCCAACCTGCACCGTCTTGCACCCAATCCAAAGAAATTTGCGGAATTCGTGGTCGATATTTATGAAATCATAAAGGATAAAGTTGTATTCAATCTGATAGATGGCATTATCGGCATGGATGGGGATGGACCTTCGACAGGTGATGTGAAAAAATTCGATATTGTACTTGGAAGCAAAAATGCCATTGCCCTTGATTACTTTGCAAGTAAGTTCATGGGTTATAAACCGGAAAAAATACCGATTACTCGCATTGCGGCAGAACGTGAAGGGATGGATTTCAATGATTTCAAATTATCGGGTGATTTTGATGAAAATTTTGTACTTCCGAATTGCAACATTCAAGCGGCTGAAAGGAAAAATAGAATTCTAAATCTGCTCTCAGTACCATTGAAAGGCTTTATCAAACGCTTCTTCTGGACCATTCCCTATTTCGAACCCAAAAAATGTGTGCAGTGCAAAGCATGTGTGAATTTCTGTCCCGGTAAAGCTCTTTCTCTTGAAGAAAATGATCTTGCCCCAAAGATCGATCCTCAAAAATGTATCCTCTGCATGTGCTGCATCGAGATATGTCCTGTAAATGCAGTATCGCTTAAGAAAAGTTTTCTTGGCAAAATGCTCATCCAGGAACATGATGCATCAAAATCATAAAAATTTATGAAAAATTCCAAATAAATAAAAGGAGAAAATTTATGAAATTTATGATATTAATAACTACATTAATTATATCTTTCACATCCTCTTTGTCTTCCCAAGTTAATTTTGAATTAGATTTCACTTTCTCAAAAATCAACTTAGATGACGAATTGGTCGGAATTCAGTTATTTGATTACGATAATAATAGTAATGAAGAACTATTTGTCGGATATGAAGAAAATGATTATTGGTCTATTGTTTGCTATTCTTTAAATGGTGATACATTGTTTACCCATTCTCAAGATAATGAAGATGGTGAAAGAGTTCAAAAATTTTACATGTTCAATAATGAAGATATATCTTATTTAATTACAGCTTCAACTTTTTTCCAAACTGGTTCCTCTTCATATTGCGATTCTATTTTAATTCGAATATATGATATATATACTTTTTCTTTAATAGATTCTTATTTTTATTTTTTAAATACTACTAATTATGATGATCTTAGTATAGAAATTACAACCTTTGAAGTAAATAAGTTAATAGATAATTATTTAATTTATATGGGTTTAAATGTAGGAATTTATAATGAACTTTGTCCAGGTAGTGAATGGGAATGGGAAGAAGAATCTTCAACAATCAAATTATTATTTTATGATAATGTAATTACATTTTTAGAAATAGTAAATAATACAGGCACACAAATTTATTATAATGATTTTTTAGATATTTTTTATTCTATAGGACTATATGATTATTCCTATATGGGAGGTTGTGGACAAGTATGGGATGGGAATACAACATATTATCTAAAAACAATAAGTAATGATCTTATATCAGAAGTAACTGATATTTTGCAAATTTCGGGGTCTTATTATGGAGACGAATTTTTTGGAACATCATATTATAACTATCCAGTATATTTTGAGATCCTAACAAATAATGACGATTATTCTCTGGGATATGGTAGTATCTTATGTTATCAGATTAGAGATTCGGAATTTGAAAAAAAGTTAATGTGTTTTTCTCCTGATTTATTATCAATTAATTGGGAGCATAGTGATACTTTATCTTGGCAAGAATACCTTAATACACCAACCTGTGTAAATACAAATCAGGGTGATTATTTTTTGTTATATTTTCATAATAATTTAGTAAAAATACTAAATAGAATTAACGGCGAGATTGTATTAACAGATTCAGCATCAATTCAACCTCTTTCAATCAAAAAAAAATTTGAGGATGGTTTATTATTCTTCGTAGAATTAGATATTATTGATGAATATTGGGTTTATAAAATCAGCGGAGAAATTATTGTTTCTATTGATGAAGAGAATATATCCTCTATTTCTCAAACATACCTGTTTGATAACTTCCCAAATCCATTTAATCATTCTACAATATTTTGCCTTTATCTATCAAAAGAATTTACGAGCGGATTTTTAAGCATCTATAATATCAAAGGACAACTTGTAAGAGAATTACCAATTGAGAATTACGAATTAGGAGCGAATGAGATAGTTTGGGACGGCAAAGATGACAGAAGTAAAGAAGTAAGTGCCGGTATTTATTTCATACAAGTAAAAACTGGTAAATCAGTTAATGTAAAAAAGATAGTTAAATTTGGTTTTTGAAAATGCAATAAAGTTAAAATTGGAGAAATCAATGAAAAAATTATTTATCGTATTATTACTTTTCTCGATAACATTCATTTATGCAAATGAATTAACAATTACAGAAAAGATCGAGAAATATTCCGGAGAAAATGCTGACGAGTTAACACAATTGTTGGAAACTCAAGAAGGTGACACTCTTCGATATTTAAATTTTTTGTTGGAAAATTGCAGCAACAACGATCTATCAGTCCTCACTGAAGATTATCTGATGACGAATATAGAATTTGCGATCAAAGCAAAAAAGTTTAAATATGCAAATTATTCCGAAGATATTTTCAGGCATTTCGTTCTTCCTCATCGAGTCTCTCAAGAACCGCTGGAAGATTGGCGAGAAAAATTCTATACTGAATTAAAGCCGCTCGTGGAAAATGTCGAAGATATCAAGGAAGCTGCAATTTTGGTGAATTTATGGGCTTTGGAACAAATAACCTTCAAACAAACCAGCGGCAGAGATCAAGCACCACTCACGACGATTAAAAGAGGTATCGGACGCTGTGAAGAGATGATGATACTTTATATTGCGGCTGCCCGAAGTGTGGGAATTCCCACTCGTACGGCAAGTGTTCCTTTTTGGAATTTCACAAATAATAATCACGCCTGGGTGGAAATTTGGACTCCGGATGGCTGGAAATATACCGGCGGAGCCGAGCCGGCTAATTCTTTGAACAAAGCGTGGTTTACCAAAACCAGTCAACGAGCAACCTTGATCACCTCGAGAGCTTTTGGAAATTATGAAAGCAAAAATACGATCAAACGAAAAGATAATGTTACGACAATCAGTTCGATAGAATATTACACCGATTTTGAATATGTTCAGATCAAGGTCAAAGATGAGGAAAATAAACTTGTAACGGATGCAAATGTAGTTCTTTATGCCGCTTCTTACGGAGGATTATTCCCTATAACAGAACTGAAATCGGACGAGAATGGTTTGGTGAAAATTCCGCTTGGTAAAGGAACTGTTTTTGTTACTGCTTTCAAAGATGATAAGCTTGGATATTCCATTTTGAATACAATGGAAAATAATTCTTTAGAAATTACATTATCGGAAAATAATGGTCTCAATGAACATTTCAATTTTCTTTTTCCAATCCCTTTCGAGAATTCTGATAAAGCAGAACAAAAAGAGGTTCTTGGTGATAAATATAAATTGATGAGAGAAAATGCTGATCTTAAAAGAAAAGACCGGCTTAATAGTCAGAAAAAAAATATCGAGCTTGTAAAATATTATGATCTATCTGAAAAAGCAGAAAAGCAGGACAGCACTTTTTTAAAAAACAGGGAAGAATTTTTGAAAAAGTGTGATGATATTGCCGGAAATATTCAACAATTTTTATATTTATTGGATAAAACAAACAATCCACAGGAAATCGAAATTATTGTGAATATGATAGAAAAATGGAATATAAAAGAACTTTGTGAAATCCCGGATTCAACTGCAATCCAAACAGTTGTGGACATTTTCATTCAAGCTAAGAATAATTTCCCGAGCATTCCCGATTCTGTTTTTGTAGATAATGTTATCGGTTTCACCTGGCGCAGTGCAACTCCTCCGCAAAACGGCTGGCAAAAAGATTTTTATCCTAAAATAGAAAAACTTATTGCAAAAAATCCTGCAAAAACGGTGAAGAAAGTTATCAAATGGGTCGATAAAAATATTGTAGTCGATGAAGATTTTGTATGGACATATTTTTCCGGAAGCCTCAATCCCAATGATATTCTCAATATGAAAACCGTTCCCGAATTTTATCGCACCAAGCTGATCAATTCCACCTTGAAGCTGCTTGGTGTTCCCATTCAATGGAAGGGAAGATTGGAATTTTTTGATGGAAAAGATTTTGTAGCAGTAGAAGAGAAAGATAAAAAAGAAGAACAGGATCATAAAAAATTTATCACGGTTTCCATTTTTGTTGATGGAGAAAAAGTAAAAGCCGATTCTTATGAAAATTTCCTGATTGCAAAATTAAGCGAAGAAGGAGCTATTTCCAACACATATTTTGATGGCGAAAATGATTCACTCGATTATAAAGCAAATTACCGCTATAAAGATGATGACAATGTTTATATCGAATCATTCGTGCGAAATAGGAATGGTGATGCGAATATTATTGTCAAATCGATCGAAGTATTAGATTCAGTTAAAATCGAACTGATCACACCGAAAGAATATCTTGATAATTCCGATAAATGGTGTGACGAAACTAAACAGAATATAATTAATGTTGTCGAAAAAGGAGATTCTATTAGCTTCAAACTTCTTTTTGTGCGGGGAGAAATTCCCACCGAACCGGAAGAAAGAATGCTCGAACAACTTTCAGCAAAAACGGAAAATTTTCAAAAAAATAATATCGAACTTATTTTATATTCTGAAATGAGAGCAATTGCCGATCTTGATGATCTGAAAGGGAAATTCAAGATTATTACGGGTAATAAAATCATTTCTGAGAATATCGAGAACTACCCGATCCTATTCCTTTTAGATAAAGAAAATGAAATTGTTTTCTCATCTATCGGATATAATATGGGAATTTCAGACTTGCTCTTGAAGAAGGTGAAGTAGTAGATTTGTCATTACAAACTGGATTGGAATCTCTAAGATCCCAGTCAAGCTGAGAGCATGAAAGAATTACCACTTCTGATAAGGTAATTCCACATAAAATTGAGATGTCTTCCCCGTGAAATTTGCTTCTTTTTACAAAAACATGCCGTTAAAATCTTAAAAATTTGACAATAATTTAACTGAGCCGGCATTGTAACTCCTACGTTTATGGAAAAATATATTATATGTGCAGCGGGAAAAAAACATGGGAGTCCAATAAAGATGGGCTTTGCAGGATTGTGTAAAACAATAGCACCACAAATCATATATTACAAGGCATTTATGGAATTCATAAGTGCCTTTTTTATTATCATATATTTTCACTATCCTTTAGGAGTTAGGCATGCTTAAAGAGATCAAGGTTTTAATAAATCTACAGGAACTCGAT
>JAVCDK010000100.1 GCA_030765865.1 Candidatus Celaenobacter antarcticus
CCCAACTACATTCTTATGAATACAGGAAGAACCCACGAGGAATCACACGGCTCTGTACGTTTTACGATGGATAGATTTGTCACAAAAGAGGATATTATTAAAACGGTCGATGCGCTGGAGAAAACAGCGAAAGAACTTCGCCGAAGAAGTCCGCTTGGTAAGAAGGAGCAATAATGGTTATCAAATATTCAGAATTGGTGATCAAGCATTTTAAGAATCCGCATAATGTTGGAACTATTGAAAACCCGGATGCATCGGCAACTGAGGGAAGTCCTGCATGCGGAGATCAGCTTACTGTGTATCTCAAAGTAAATCCCGAAACACAACTTATCGAGGATATAAAGTTTCAGTCCTATGGATGTGCGTCCAATATTGCCACTGCTTCGATAATTACCGATCTTGCACTTGGCAAGACGCTGGAACAGGCAAAAGGGATCACGTGGAAACAAGCGGCTGATGAACTTGGTGGTCTGCCACCTATAAAAATGCATTGCTCCGTACTTGCCGTGGATGCACTGAGATCTGCGATCAAAAATTGGGAACATAAGCATCTCGGCAAAGAAATTGATGATAGTCTCAACAAAAAGAACATTGTAAAAGAACTTCAGAAAGTGATATACGGTAAGATTGGTGTCGATATCGTAAGCTTGAAATTGCTTAAATATATCGGAGTTGACGAGAAAAATAATGTGCTGCTTGAGATTGCCGTCAAAAAAGATGATCCGTTTCTTGATGATGTAAAACACGAGATCAATGAACGCTTGGAAAATTTTCCGGATATAGCATCAGTTAAGATTTCGCTGGTTTAGCGAAACCTTGTGCTCATCTACACTCTATGATTTTATAAAGAACAATTTATTTTCTTTTTAATAAATAAACAAAGAATGGTGCACCAAATAGTGCGGTCACTACGCCAACAGGAATTTCAATAACCATTACAGAACGAGCAATAGTATCGCATATTACGAGAAAGCTTGCTCCCAGAAGCGCTGAAAGCGGAAGCATATAGCGGTTATCAGATCCGATGAGAAGTCGTGCTATATGGGGAATAATAAGTCCTACAAATCCGATAATTCCAACAAAAGATACAATTATCCCAACAAGAAATGAAGTCAGAATGAAAAGAAATTTTTGCGTTTTGTAAACATTCACTCCGAGGCTTTCTGCAGAATACTCTCCTGTGGAGAGGATGTTCAATTTTACCGAGAAAAAGCAAAGGACTATCACACCGACAATCGAGAAGCCAGCGATCATCCAAAGTAAAAAAGAGGTGGATTGAGAAAAAATAAATCCAAGATTACCCATAAGAATAGAAAATATTTGAGCAAGGTCCTTGTGAAAAATACTCATTAGGAAAGCAATGATAGCTGAGAAGAACATGTTCACCACGACACCTGCAAGTATGAGTCTGGTTTTATCGATATAACGATTTTTTTGTGCGATTTTCCAAACGAGAATCATTGTAATAAGCGCACCGAGGAATCCGAAAAGCGGCATCAAATATATCTTCTTAAGAAGAAGTCCGATAATGCTTCCTAATGCTGCACCGGAAGAAATGCCTAAAAGATAAGGTTCCGCAAGTGGATTATGCAGCATGCCCTGAAGTACACCACCGCTTGTTGCAAGCACGAGACCGGCAGCGATTCCAAGTATGATGCGCGGGATTCGAATGTTAAATAGGATATTTTTGCCTGTTTCCGAAAGCGAAAAAAGATTGATGGAGCTCCCACCAACCTGCAAGGATATAAATATTGCGATCAGTAATGCAATAAAACCGAAGAGGAGATATAATTTCTTATTCATTATATTGAACATGAAGTTGTGATAATGCCCGTATTCCCTGAACGATTCTCGGACCAGCCCTCAGAATAATATCCGGATCAATATCTTCGGTAGTGAATACCTTATCGTTTTTAATTGCCGAGATCGTACTCCAGCCCAATCGCTCTTTGATATCGCTCTTGTTAACACCCGGATAGGTGATCAGGATTATGTCAGGATTGAGCTCAACAACTTTTTCCGATGAAACAGCACAGTATTCACGAGGCAGGTCAGGAAATATATTCTTCAATCCTGCTTTGATGATGACATCTCCCACAAAAGAATTAGAAGATGCGGTCATAAGCGGTCTGTCGTAGATCTCGATGTAAATAGTTGGGCTTTTTCCCGACTTTTGAGTAGAGACGATAGCGTGTTTCAAGTATTGTATAAGCGAATCTGCTTCCACTTCTCTTTGAAGTAACTCTCCTAAAGAAAAAATTGTATCATAAAACGCATTAATAGATGAAGGATAGAATTGGTGAATCGGGATATTGAGATTTTGCAATTTCTGCTTGATCATTTCCTGCTCCATACCTGTAAGAAAGACTGCATCTGGTTCGAGAGAAATTAATTTTTCTAAATTTGGTGCACTGAAACTACCGGTAATATCTTTTTGTTGTAGGGTTTTCGGGTAGTCACATTCCTGAGTAATGCCGACAATATTATCTTCAGCTTTGAGCGAACAAATAATCTCAGCAAGCTCCGGCGAGAGCACTACAATACGCGGATGAGGAGCTTCTGTTTTGTCACTCGGAGAACTGCAACTAACGATAAGAATCAGCGCAAACAGGAAGAAACATTTTTTCATAAAAAAAACCCAATCTCGGTGGAAAATGGGTTCTCAATGTATGAGAATTATTCTTTCCGCCGAAAAATAATTGTCTAATATATAAGGCAGGTTTCCTGGCTTACAGCGGAACAAGGATGCCTTCCCATCCACCGGCTGGCGGACAGTGACGTCTCCTGATAAAAGATGCTGATTACAGTGGCGGGGACCGCTTCCGATTTTCACGGAATTCCCTCTTGATTTATGCCAAAGGCATATGCACAAGCACCTTATATATTACACACTATGGTAGAGAAGTTGAGAGCACGCAAAACGCTTGTCAAATAAAACGGGAATTTATACTACATCACAAATAATTATATTTCACAAAACTAAACTATATGGTCTTTTCAATCGGCAGCAGTACTATTTTCCCGATCTGATCATCTACAAACTTAACATCTGAACGCTTCAGCTCATCGAGCATAAAATCGATTTGAGCCTCATCCGCAATAGCCATGATAAGATTGGTGAATTGTTTTTCGGAACCAAATGAATTGCGGAAACCTGCGAACAACGGCATACTGAAAGTCATTTTATGACTTAATGATTCACCACTCAGCACGATCGTATCTTCGACCCCGGCTTCTGCCAGAGCCATCATAACATCATCCAAATATTTCGCTTTATAAAGCTGCAAAATCATATACATGATCTTCTCCTAAAAAATTATTCCCCTGTATCTGCCATTGCTTCGCCGGATTTGAACAGAGCCCATTTGAGGAAGAAAGGACCGACAAGCATGACAAGAAAAGTAGTCGCCGTAACAGTGCTGATTATCTGTTTTGCATACAATGTCATTCCTAGATTTTCGAGTGTTTTTGATGCAGCGAGCGCAAGCCCGATTGCAACACCTGCCTGGTCGAGAAGGCAGAAACCAAGATACTTGCGCACCGGTTCCATCGCGCCTGAGAGTGAACCGCCCACGTATGAACCCACCCATTTTCCTGAAGAACGGGCGAGAATGTACACAATTGCAAGCAAACCGAATTTGATCAATAATGAGAGGTCCAAACGAGCTCCGATAAGAACAAAGAACCATACATATACAGGAGGAGACCAATCTCCAAGAGCAGTGAATATCTTTCTTGCATTAATTGGTTTTGAGTTAATGACCACAATGCCCATTGCCATATTTAAAAGTATAGGTGATAGTATCAATACCTCGGCAATGCCGCAGTTCAACAAGATGATGCCCAATGAAAATATAAGCAGTTTTACCCTGTCATGTATTTGCCGGGTGATGAATATCATAACGAATCCCATAACTGTTCCAATAACAACGGAGAGAAGCATTTCCAATCCGGCAGTGCCAAGAGCAGTAAGTATAGATGCTGAAGCTCCTATTTGTGTGTCACCAAGGAAGATCAGCGAAATAGGCAGAACAAGGATAAAAATAATAAGTGCCAGGATATCATCCAATCCTACGATAGCGTACAAAGTGGTTGTGAGTGTGCCCTTTGCTTTGTATTCACGAACAACTTCGACCGTTGCAGCCGGAGCTGTGGCAACGGCAAGTGCGCCGAATATTATACCCAGAGGAATGCTTTTGAGCAAAATACTGAGTGCGATACCGACAAAGATAAATGCCCCGAATGATTCAAAAAATAGTGTATAAATTATAACTTTTCCCAGCTTTTTGATCTCGCTCCATCTTAATGCTCCGCCGATGCCAAAACCAATAAGAGACAGCGTGAGCACATTTATGATCTCAAGTGATTGTATCTGTTCGTATGATATGAGATTGAAAACACTGGGTCCGAGCAGAGCTCCTGCAATGATATACCCGACGATAAGAGGTGATTTGAGAAATTTTGCTCCATTTGAGAATATGAGCGCAGCAATGAGCGATATTCCAAGAAAAAGAAATATAAAAGGAGTCGTCCCCATTTAATCCTGATCCTTGATAAGCGTGTAAATTTTTTCGGGAGTTTCTGCTTCAAGCAGATTTTTTACAAAGGTTTTATTCTTTAGTCTGAGGACAACCCGTGAAAGAAGGCGGATATAATCCTTATCCTGCGTATCTGATGCGCCGATCATAAATATAAGTTTGACGGGTTTGTTATCAATAGATTCGTAATCCAGCCCCTCTGCTTTTCTGCCAAGTGCAATAACAAAATCCTGCACAGATGCATCACGAATATGAGGAACAGCAATACTGTATCCTATACCGGTGCTCATCAATTTTTCTCTTTCATATATCTTCTTCAAGAAGAGAGCTTCATCCGAGACAATGTCACTTGTTCCTATTACTTCAGCGAGTTCTTTCAGCGCGTCATTTTTATTGTCAGACACAATATCAATAATACGATTTACATTCATAAATTTATAAATTTCAATGGGCTGTGCCATAATGCGACCATCCTGATAAAATATTTCCACCTCTTTTTTTGATGAATGAATAATTGTCAAAGAATTACAACTATATAGTATTGTATCACTAATTTCTTGACGGATTTGAAGATATATATCATATAAACAAAAAATCAGGAGTTAACTATGCAGAAGTATATAAAAGTGTTACTAGGAATTGTTTTATTAGCATCTACACTGATGCTCACAAATTGCGATTCACCTCTCTCGGACGAACCGCTTAACGATCCTTCCAAAATATCTCCAACCCTTACAATTGAGAGGACCTACGACAACTCCAAAGCCCTTAAGGGAGAAGCTATTGCCTATCTCTGGGATAAGAATTTTAATCTCGTAAAAATTAAGGACGGCGGCGTGTCCGTGAATAGCACAGCTCTTACGCTTGGATATTTGATTACAGGCGGTCCATATTATGAAACAAGCGGAGATTATGAGATCAATCAGTACACAAATTATACCATTACTGTCGAAATGAGCAATGGAGATACGTATGATTCTCAGGTAAGAACACAATTTCAGGATCTTCATACATTCAATATACCTGCTACTTTCAGTCACACGGATAGTATCCAGGTAACCTGGGCAGATATAATTATAGATCACTCTATGTGGATAGAGTTTAGCTATGGAGATGATTCGGGTGCGGGTTTTATAAATGTTGATGTGCCGGAAGATAGCGTAGGCACAGGCAGTTTTACGATACCTTCTGATAATTTTACTACACTTGCAGGTAAAACCGTTCAGGCAAAATTAGTGTCCGAGAAATTCGGAACCGCGAATGAACATTTCAAGACAGGTGCACTGATATCTTCTAAGTTTGCTGTAATTCAAGAGTGCCAGATTAATTAAGGAAATTTAGTTTATTGATGTTTCATTTTCTCATTCAGTTTGATAGATCTGTATTCCTGTTTTTTAATAAAACACTATCAAACCCTTTTTTTGATAAGATATTTCCAATCATTACAGAACCAAAGAATTGGCTGATCGTTGTGCTGATCGCTCTGGTGTTTTTTGTTATTAAAGAGAAAAAGAAAGCACTCGGATTAATCGTACTTGTAGTTATTGCAGCAGCACTTTCAGACCTTATTGCCTACCGTATTTTAAAACCTTTTTTTGGTAGATTGAGACCGTGTCATCCGGAATATTTTATTGAAAGCGGCAGATTTCTTGTTGGCATGAAAACATCTTTTTCCTTCCCATCAAACCACGCAATGAATATCTTTACTGCCGCAACAGTGCTCTCATATTTTTATACAAAATATTTCTGCTATTTCTTTGGTTTTGCTGTGGTGATAGGATTTTCCCGAATTTATGTAGGTGTCCATTACCCGCTCGATATAATTGGGGGGGCAGTCTTTGGAATGATACTTGGAAGCGGTGTGTACTGGGGGTATGTTGGCATAAAAGTTTGCATAAAAAGGAAAGTTATTCCAAAAGAAGATAGTGAGAATTTCGAAAGATGATTAAGACCTAATTTAATTTCTTCCCGACAAGTCGGGGCTAATTACAAATAAAATGTCTAAATCAAAATGTCAAAGTAATTATTGCTTCATCTTTTAATTGTGGAATTGTTTATGAAATCATTCTCAGCTAATGTTTTGATTCTTTTAACCACCCGACTACGCTGCGCTTCAGTCTTCGCTACGCTACGCCCCGACAGGACGCCGTGGCGGGCGAAAGTCACCCGTCTCCATTGCATTACGCCGAGGTAGACGAAAAACACGAATATGATGTTTAAAAAAAAATCTTTAGCCACTAAAAAAATTGAACTTACAAACAAGTTGTATTGAAAAAATTCCCGCAAAGACGAGAAGAAAAAAGTAAATTTAACCACCAGTCTCCGTTGCACTTCAGTCTTCGCTTCGCTACGCCCCGACAGGACGCCTTGGCAGGCAAGTCTTCACTGCGTTTCAGTTTTCTCCGCCAGCCGGTTGATCAACTGTAGGTAAATTTCTTGACGATAAAATACTGCTAAAACAAAAATGCATGAATATTCTACGAATAGGATTGGATATGCAAATTATAATGAGAGAAAGTAATATTGATGGTTCAAGATGCATTGCATTGTGTTTTCCATATAATGAAAATACAATCTCTCTTATAAAAAAAATTGAAGGCAGGAAATGTTCTGCCTCCAATAAATTCTGGCATATACCTTATCAAGAAAACCTTCATAATCATTTAAATGAGCAATTCAAAGGAAAATTGGAATTCGTAAGGCAACAACATCCAAAGTTCCCGCCAGAATACATTGAAACTTTGAAATTGAGAAACTACAGTGATGCAACCATCAAGACTTACAGATTACATTTCCTGAGATTCCTGAACTTTTTTCAAAACATAAAACTCGAAGATATAACAAAGGAACAAATAAGAAAGTATTTACTATTTCTTGTTCAAGAAAAGAAATACTCTGTTTCTGCGCAAAATCAGGCGATAAACAGCATTAAGTTTTACTATGAAAAAGTTCTTGGAAAACCAGTCGAAAAATATTATGTTCCCAGACCCCGCAGAGAAAAGAAGCTGCCAGAAGTTCTAAGTGAAGAAGAAGTAACCAAAATACTCAAACAAATCACAAATTTGAAGCATAAATGCATCATCTATTTGATCTATTCTGCTGGTTTAAGATTAACTGAAGTTGTACATCTTAAACTATCTGATATTCAATCTGACAGAAAACAGATATTCATTCGCTCAGCAAAAGGAAATAAAGACAGGTATGTCATTTTATCTGATACTGTATTAAAGCTATTAAGACCATATTATAAAAAATATAAACCAACGTACTGGTTATTTGAAAGCAGACCGGAAATTCAATATAGTAATAGAGCAATTCAGAAATTTTTTAAATCCGCTGTAATAAAAAGCAATATAAATAAACCGGCAACAATACATACATTGAGACACAGTTTTGCAACACACCTTTTGGAACATGGTACTGATTTAAGATATATTCAAGAGCTTTTGGGACATAAAAGTTCTAAAACTACTGAAATTTATACACATGTAACAAGAACTGCAAAAAGTAAAATTAAAAGTCCTTTAGATAATTTGAAGTTAGATGATCAATAATGTCAAAACCATGAGAATGTTCTTATATAACTCCTATATGGATGTATATACGAACTTTTTGAGAAATTTAATGGAAATATCCGCGAACTTGTTCGGGGATACAAACATTAGTGGTAATTTAAAAAATATAGAAAGAGGTAAAATGAGAGGAGGATAAAACTTTAAGAAGAGAATTTTCTGTATAACTGGAAATGCAAATGTAATATCAAAATTTTAATAAAAAACAAAATTATAAAAAAGGAGTGTAAAATGTCTAAAGAAACAGATATCAAAATCGGCTTATCATTTCTTGATGAGTATGAACAAGAGTTTGAAAATCGTATTGGGAACTATATTGCTGTTCAAAAATCTATAAGATTATTGAGTTCTCTTGGTGGACCTTTTAGTGGTGAAGCAGGTCGTTTCGGTTCGTGGATATCATCTATGGAAGAAAAGTTAAACCTTGCGGAACGAAAACTTACAGACTCAAATGAGGGTTTAGCTAAACTATATTTTTTAAGAGCTGTTAATGAAGCTGTATTAGGGGATTCCAGTATATCCAAAAGAAGAAGAAGGGTAATTGAATTTTACAATCAAGCACTTGAACTGGGTTACAAACCAGAATCAAGAATTTATTATAGAATGGCTGTTACAAATCAGGTGCTCGAAGGTAAAAAAGAAGACATTATCTCAAACTATGAAAAGGTAGTTGACCTTGCAGGAATTGACTCTAAATTAGGAATTGAATCAGCAAAGGAGATTGAAAAATTAAAAGCACAGACAGGCGGTGGATGTTTCATTGCTACTGCTGTTTATGATTCTTATGAAGCCCCTGAAGTATTAATTTTAAGAGAATTCAGAGATGACGTTCTTCTAACTTCAACTTTAGGGAAAATATTTGTTAAATTTTACTATTTTGTTTCTCCACCGTTTTCTGATTTTCTCAGAAATAAATCTAAATTAAAAGTTTTATTTCGAGAAAATATACTTGCACCTTTTGTAAAATATGTTGAAAATAATTTAAATAAATAATTTATGGATTTTCAAAATGAAACACAAAATTGAAAATCTAAATGTTTTTATCACACCTAAAGCAGAAAAAATGAAAGAATTTAAAGGAATTGGCTGGTTGGAATTCGAATTTCCTAAGCCAATTAGAACAGTACTTTTCATCTATTGTGGCTATATAGAAAATCGAAAAAATGGTGACGATTGTTATGAAGCAGTTGGAAGACTTTATGAATCAAGTAATCCAAAAGAGACAGGTGAGGATCATATTGGTAAATTGTATATATATGTTTACGATCATCCCGAAAATGTGAGATATGAAACATTTTATGAACAATTAGAACACCGTCCTGATGGTTCGTTTTATATCGTTACTCAATCAAAAGAATTGTTTTACTATAAACCACGAAAAAAATAAGAATAAGGAGAATGAAAAATGGCAACAATTAAATCAATTGACAAATGTAAGGATTGTAAACATTGTCGTGTTTGGTCAACAGACCATAGAAAAGCAAATTGTACGTTGTATAATGAACAAGGATTCAATCCTGATAGAGGTGTCCCATCAAAATGCGTTGGAAAAACTACACGAAAATATTAATATTTTACCTGAACAAAATAGTAATTGTTATAGTGCATTAAAATAAAAAAACAGGAGAAATATATGTCAGAAACAGAAAAGGGTTTATCAATAATGAAAAAACTGGAAGAATTACAACATCAGTATAAAGATAATTATGATCATGAGTTATTAGTAGGAGGATATGATAATTATATTTATTCTGACAAGTATTATGAAATGGCTAAAGAACATAATTATTTAAAAGGAGATAGCTTTCATATTGAAGATGAAAATGTAATACAAAAGGTAATAGATTATATTTCAAATGACAGAATGATAATTATTGTTGCAAGAACACAAGAAAATCGAATAGATTTATATTTGGAACCAATTTAAAAAAAATGCTATTCGTGTTATCAGTTCTCTTTGCCTGATTCACCAGCTGGCGGGATCAGGGTTTGGGTTTGTTGTTACGGCTGGTATCCTTCTGATTTCACCGCACATGCAATCCCATTATTTGCCGGGACAAACTCACTGAACACGACTCAGCGTAAAAAGATGAGTCGGGTGAACTACACAATCCTTCGTTGATGATTTGAGAAGTGCCCCCCCTACTTCATCATTGGATATTCCTTGTTGGTTATTGGATATTCATTCCCTCCCGAGTCGTTCCCTTCACGACCGACTCGTGACAAAAAACCTAAAATCTCAACGTAAATTCTGTCTTTACATCCGGCTCGGAATTCACTGTTATCGTCCCTCCATGCAATCCCATTATCTGCCGGGACAAACTCAGTCCGATGGACTCTTTGACATTTTGCCATTTCTGAATATTCGACATGTTCAGATATATTTCTTGACTCTGAGGTGTTTATTTATTACAAACTGATAAAATTCTACAACATTGGATTGGATATGCAGATTGAAAGAAAAACAAGAAGAGCGTGGCGCACGCAACACAGTATTAGTAATTGTAAAAAATAAAAGGAGTAATTATGTTTTTAACAAATCTTACTAAAACTAACCAGATAAGAAAAGCAGTATCTACAAATAATTCCCAAAAATTGAAAGTTTTGCTAGAAAAGGGAGCTGACGTAAATTTGAAGTACAAAGATGGTAGAACACTATTGATGTATGCTTTGGAAGAAAAATATCCTGATATAGCCCGAATTTTAATAGAAAATAGAGCGGATGTAAATGCCACTGGTGAATATGGTTGGACACCATTAATGTTGGCATTAAAGAATGAACATATGGACATTGCACAACTGATTATAAAAAAAGAAGTTAACGTGAATGTGAAGGATGAATTTGGAGATACACCTTTGCACGAAGTAGCAGAAATTAATTATCCTGCAATATTGACGTTATTGATAGAGAAAGGAGCGGATATAAATGCGAAAGATAAAGATGGAGATACACCATTGATGAGAGCTGCACATAGAAATAATAATCCTGATGTCTTAGATTTATTGATAGAGAATGGAGCTGATGTAAATGCAAAGAATAAAAGGTATACACCTTTGATTTATTCTGCCTGGTTTAATGACAATCCTGCAATATCAGAGTTATTGATACAGAAGGGAGCGGATATAAATATGGGGGAAAAAGACGGATATTCACCTTTATATTATGCTGCGGAATATAGTAAGAATCCTGATGTTCTGAAGTTATTGTTAGAGAAAGGAGCATATCTATCTAAAAAAGTTTTAGAATTGGCCAAAAAGAATAAAAAAGAATCAAAAGATGAGATATTATCAATAATTACTTCAACACTTAGTTTACTTGATTATAGTTTCTTTAAGGAAGCAACTCTAGCAGAAGTAAGGAGTAAAATTTCTAAAGGAGCATCGTTAAATGCAAAAAATGAAGATGGTGGCAGTCCATTAGGACGAGCAGCAATGTATTGTAATAACCCTGACATATTCAAGTTATTGATACAGAAAGGAGCGGATATAAATGCTATTGATAAACAGGGTTGGACACCATTAATGTTGGCTGCATCAGTAAATGAATCTGCGGTATTGAAGTTGTTAATAGAGAATGGAGCTGAAATAAAAGCGAAAGATAACGGTAACAAAACTGCTTTGATACACTCTTTATATAATGATAATCCTTCTGCTTTGCAGCTATTAATTGAAAAAGGAGAGAAATTTGAAGGAAATAATGGTGATCTTCTTACATCTTTTGCATATTTCCTGAGCATAGGAAATGTTCCTAAGATAGAAGAGCTATTAAATAATAGCAAAGAAGTCTCAACATGTAAGATCGATTTAATAAACATGACTTCATTGATGCTGACCGTAAAATATCTCAATAACGTAAATATTGTAAAGCTATTGATTGAAAATGGATCTGATGTGAATTATAAAGGTAGAAGAGATAAAACCGCACTTATGTATGCTGTTTCAAAATGCGATTCATTGGATGTAACAGAATTATTAATTAAGAATGATGCAGAAATAAATGCGAAAGATAAAGATGGTAAAACACCTTTGATTTATGCTATTGAAAAAAATAATTTCGAAATAATAAAATTATTAGTTAAAAATGGAGCAGACGTAAATGTTAAGTTTGATTATAGGCAGATAACAATATTAATGCATGCAGCGTCATATACTTTGAAACCAGAAATATTGGAATTTCTTATCAAACAAGGTATTGATGTGAATGCAGGTGATAAGTATGAAGACACAGCCTTATTTTATGCGATGAATAATAATAATTTGGATTTGGTTCGAATATTGATTAATAGTGGTGTTGATGTTAATGAAAGTAATAAGTATGAGAAAACACCATTAAAATATGCAATAGAGAAAAATATACCTGATGTAGTACGCATTTTAATTGAAAATGGTGCAAATATGAACGTTAAGTTTTCTGCTAATCACCAACCTTTATTATTATATGCCTTGCAGCATAATCAACCAGATATCACTCGTCTATTGATAAAAAATGGTGCAGATGTTAATGAGCAAGATCTTAGACAAATTCCACCTTTGCATCAAGCTGTTGACCACATAGAAGATCCTGAAATAATAGAATTACTGATAAAGTATGGAGCAGATGTAAATGCGGAATGGAGGTCGTTCGGAACAGCTTATGGCGAAGCATTAAAGAAAGGCAAAACAGGTTTTGCTAATATTTTGAAAAAATATGGAGCTAAATTGTGCACAATGGATAAAATTTTAAACTAATATAGTATTTCAATATTTTATTATGAAAAATTAATAATGAGGACAAATGATAAATATATTACTATTACTAAATTGAAAAATTGGAGAATTCCAAAATAAACAAAAAAATAATACTAACATTATGTATATAACATGAAATTCAAATTAGAAAATCTGAATATTTTTATTACTCCTAAAGCGGATAAAATGAAAGAATTTGATGTTCTAGGTTGGTTAGAGTTTGAATTTCCAAAGCTAATTAGAACAATACTTTTCATCCATTGTGGCTATATTAATAATCGCAAAAATGGTGACAATTGTTATGAAGCAGTTGGCAGACTTTATGAATCCAATAATCCAGAAGATACTGGTGAAGATCATATAGGGAAGTTGTATATTAATGTTTATGATCATCCCAAAAATGTCGGAATATTAATAAATGAGAAAAATGGCAGCACAACTGAACAATTTTTATTAGCAGCAAAACAAAGTAAAAAAGTAAAATTATTTGGAGTAACTACTGCTGGTATATTGGATATTTCTAATATGTATTTTGTTAATTCACCTGATAATGAATTTAAATTAGGATATAGTTTATCAAAGAGTATGCGAATTCCTGAAATGACAATCGACAATAAAGGAATACAACCTGATTATTATATCGACAAAAGTATTCCAAAATATAAATGGATTGAATTTGTGAGTAATGTATTAAATGAATAAAATTTAGCAGGTAACAGGCGTGTCAGCAGTTCGTGTTATCAGTCCGTTTCGTCTGAATCTTACGATTCAAACTTTGGTTGGTTCGTTTCCGGGCATGATCGTTCCGATCCCGCCGCACACGCAAAACATTAGCAGCAACTCAATATGGAGAAGAAGATGAAAATAATTGTGATTATTATTAGTTTATTATTAATTTATGTTATAATTTTTGCCGATACACACATACCCGCAGGAAATGTAAGTGGAATTTGGGAATTTTCCAATAGCCCCTATATCATAGACGGTGAAATAAACATTATCGTTGATAATACACTTGAAATCGATCCAGGTGTTCAAGTGATTTTCTCAGGACATTACAAATTTAATGTTTATGGTAGATTATTAGCAGAGGGAACTGAAAATGATACAATTATTTTTTCTGTAAGTGATACAACAGGGTATAGTACTTTTTATTCAACCACTGGAAGTTGGCATGGTTTAAGATTTTATGATACAAATTCTAACGGGCAGGACAGTTCTAAAGTTATTTATTGTAAACTTGAATATGGAAAGTCTACTACAGGTGGATCTCCTGGTATCTATGGCGGGGCTATACTATGTGATAATTCATCTAATGTATTAATTAAATATTGTTTACTTACAAATAATACTGCAAGTTGTGGTGGTGGAATTTGCTGTTATCCAAATTCTAGTCCCCGTATTGAAGATGTTATTATCAAAGGGAATATTGCAAAATATGGTGGTGGACTATATTGTAGGGATAATTCTCATCCAAATTTAAAGAATGTGAATGTAATTGATAATCATGCAATTGATTTCAGTCTTGGTGGAGGTGGAATTTACTTAACAAGTCGGTCCAGTCCAAGTTTAGAAAACATCATCTTAAGTGAAAATGAAGCTTATTACTGGGGTGGGGGAGTTTGTTGTGAAGATAATTCATTTCCAACTTTTAATAATGTTATTCTAAGTGAAAATTCTGCTATGAGAGGAGGAGGATTGTATTGTCATTATTTCTCTAATCCAAGTTTAACCGATGTAACCATCATAGGAAATACTGCCGGCGAAGGTGGTGGAATTTGCTTAGAAGCCTATTCTGATGCAAGTTTAATGAATGTAACTATTCTTGAAAATCTTAGTAGCCGTGGTGGAGGTCTTTATTTTTGGGATTCAAGCCCGACCTTAAATAATGTTATTATCAATGACAATATCGCGAATGGACAAGGTGGAGGTATTTACTGCGTTGGGCTTAACATTGCGGGTAACTTCATTTTTTCAAGTCCTGTTTTGAACAATGTTACTATAAGCAGGAATATATCATTGGAAGATGGTGGTGGTATTTATTGCTGGGAATGTTCGAATCCAACATTATTAAATTGTATTTTGTGGGATAATACTCCCCAAGAAGTGTATTTTTCTCCCGAAGGTGATTCTATTTCTATTACAATTTCTTTTTCTGATGTTCAGAATGGAGAAGCTGGAATCGTTACAAATAACAATGGCATAGTTAATTGGTTAGAAGGAAACATTGATGCACTACCATTATTTGTGGATCCTGGTAATGGAGATTATCATTTAACTGAAAATTCACCGTGTATAGATGCTGGAAACCCAAATTATCCTCCTGATCCTGATGGAACAATTGCAGATATGGGAGCATATTATTATGATCAATTAACTGATATTGATAATACTGAGTTTCAGATT
>JAVCDK010000003.1 GCA_030765865.1 Candidatus Celaenobacter antarcticus
GAATAGTTTGTGATATTACCATTCGATAGAGTACCATTCGGGATATAGATCATTTTATTATCGAAGGTTTTCATAATAGTGTTAAAAATCTGTATCTCATGAACTTTCCCGATAAATCCCTGAGCTTCTATAGTGTCGCCTACCTTGAACGGTTTGAGTAGAAGTATTAGTATACCACCAGCAAAGTTCGACATACTACCCTGCAGAGCAAGACCGATCGCAAAGGTTGCAGCGCCGAGAATTGCTATAAAGGATGTGGTGGCAATTCCTACCATAGATGCCACACTGATCAAGAGCAACACTTTCAGGGCAACTGTGATCATACTAATGAGAAATTTCTGCAATGATATCTCAACCTGTCCTTTTTGCATTGCTTTCGTGAAAAGTTTTTTTACTCCTTTTATGATCCACATACCGATTATAAGAACAAGAATTGCCAGTATCAGTTTTGGACCATATTCCATTACTAACTCAATTGCCTTATCAAAGTAAGGTTTTGTTGCTTGAACTGCATCCATATTATGTTCCTCCTGAAATTTATTTTATTACTTCGGTTTAATATACCAGTGTTTTTTGCCTTTCAAAAAACAATTTATAAATAATCTAACAACGCAGGCAAGTCAACTTTTTTAGATTTAGACAATTTATTGTGGTGAGGTTCCACACCCATTATATACTTTTCCATCAAGAAATAGCTTTACATGATACGGAAAGGTTTGATCGCTTTTTTTATCATAACAATTTTTCTTTGTTATCACAACTTTCAGAGTATTATCGTCAGATTGGGCAGTGTACACTTTATCACCTTCTTCAGAATCCACAAGCACTGCCGAGGGAAATCTGTACACTTTATTTTTCTTATCAAAAAATACTGCTATCTCATTATTAAAGATTGTGAGTGACCACAGAGGATCATTGCTCAAAGCCCAGAAATAATACGCAGGATCTTTTATCATCCTTTCATTGGGATTAACCAGCCCGCAGTTCTGAAAAGATTTATCACCGATCGTAATCATTGCCATATCACCCTTATTCCAGAATTCGTTTACTCCATCGCTGTAGCGAGCACCTGAAGCGGATATCGCACGTGGCAATTTATACATCTCGTAACCGTGATACAAATACGCAGCATCATCCTGAAAGTGTACTGTGTAAAACTCATCATTTTCACACTGAAATACAAACACATTATCGGAAGGGATATTATATTTAGGAGGTGCATTAAAATTACACTTCTTTGCACACGAGCAAACAAGAATAATGATCAAAACTAAAGGAATAAATATTTTCTTCATAGCATCTCCATAGCTTGATTAAACACTTAAAATAAAAAATTCTCATATAAGTTTTGTCAATGTTATTGGAAAACTTGCGAATAAATAATTCCAACTCGAATTATTGTTTATCTGAAATGCAAACCAAAATAAAAAATATTCACTCATGCTTTATAATAAAATAGAAACGTATCTCAACATATCAAGCCAATTTTCAAAATTGCTTCAATTAGTAAGCACGGAAAAAAAACTGCGCCTCTCCGGCTTGAACAACTCGGCAAAAGCACTGGCACTTAGCCATGTTTTCAACAATTCTAATAAATCCATATTGCTTGTTACTGAAAATGATTCCATTGCGCAACATGCCTGTGACGATCTTGAAGTACTTCTAAGCAAGGAAAAAATATTTCATCTCTCAGGTTATGAACTTCTTCCCTATGAACGTTTCTCTCCAAGAAAAACAGTCCAACTCGAACGAAGCAACACACTTTCCGCAGCAATTTCAGGCAAAAGCGGTATTTATGTTGTTTCATTAAGAGAATTACTTCGAATCATCAGCACGCCTAAGATATATAAAAAACTGCTTCTCACTCTTGAAAAAGATAAAGAATATAATATTGATTTGATACTATCACATCTTGTTTCTGCCGGATACCATAATACATCGCAGATCGCTCAAGCGGGTGAGATAAGTAAACGTGGCGGAATTCTTGATATTTTCTCACCCCAATATAAGCACCCAATTAGATTGGAATTCTGGGGCGATGAGATAACTTCAATTCGTGAATTCGACCTTTCTTCACAGCTCTCATTGAGAGAAGATCTAATCGAAATAATTGCACAGCCAATACGTGAACTTTCACTTGAGCATCTTAAAGCGAATATTCCTGAACGTCTTCAGAATCGAATCGCAGAACATGGTTTTTATGAGGGGATAGAACATGATATGTCATTGTTACTAGAGAAAACATCCTCATTTCTATCATACTTTTCCATAAAAGATTGTATCTTAGCCCTTTATGATGAAGAAAAATTGGCAGGTGCTCAGGCACATCTTTTTGATGAAGTTCAAGAGAATTATGAGAAAAAGATTTCACATGTAAAACATGGCCTTGTTCCGGAACCACATACCCTTTTCAAAAAGCAAACAGACCTTGAAATGGAAAATTTTCAAACACTTCATTTTACGCAAGCTGATATTAGCGCTGTAAGATCATATATTGAATTCTCCTGCAAGACTCAGATGAACTATAACAGCAAACTGGAACTCCTTACCGCTGATATTGAACAACTCATAAAAAATAAATTTTCTGTTATCATACAATCTGACAACATAAGCCAGAGCAACCGAATGCAGACAATGCTTACTGATTTTGCAGAAAATGTTCATTTTCATGTTGGGGTATTTCAGAAAGGTTTTATTCTTGAAGATGCAAAGCTTGCAATATTTACAGATCATGAAATTTTTAATCGATACAGGCAGAAACGAAGATTCGCGCATTTCAAAAAAGCAGAGGCACTTTCAGATTATGAAATCCTCAAACCGGGAGATTATATCGTTCATATAGATTATGGCATCGGGATTTTTCAAGGTATTGAGAACATCTCGGTTCAAGAACGAAATATGGACTGCCTCCTCCTCCAGTATGCAGATAATGACAAAATCTATGTTCCGACAGATCAACTTCAGCAGGTTGCCAAATTCGTTACTCAGGAAGGCATCATTCCCGAGCTGCATAAGCTGGACAGCACTCGTTGGGAAACCACCAAGAAGAAGCTCAAAAAGGATGTTGAGCAGATCGCAGCAGACCTGCTGTATCTCTATGCTCAGAGAAAAATTGCCGTTGGCTACGCATTTGCTGAAGATACCGAGTGGCAAAAAGATGTGGAATCCTCTTTCATCTACGAAGATACTATAGACCAAATAAAAGCAACAGAAGAGGTGAAGGCAGACATGGAAACTGCGATTCCAATGGAGCGTCTTATCTGCGGTGATGTAGGTTTCGGAAAAACAGAAGTGGCAATACGAGTAGCTTTTAAAGCAGTAATGGACAGCAAACAGGTTGCGTTCCTCGTCCCGACTACCATTCTCGCAGAGCAGCATTATGTCACTTTTTCCGAGCGACTAAAAGACTATCCTATTCGCATTGAGATGTTAAGCAGATTTGTCACACCAACCAAACAGAAAGTTATCATAGATAGAATCAAATACGGAGAATCGGATATTATAATAGGCACACACCGCTTACTTTCCAAGGATGTGCAATTCAAAGAACTCGGGCTTATTATTATTGATGAGGAACAGCGCTTCGGTGTCCGTCATAAAGAAAGATTAAAAGCACTCAAGCATAATGTGGACGTTCTCATGCTGTCTGCAACTCCTATCCCGAGGACACTGGACATGGCTCTTACGGGTGTGAAGGATATGACGATCATGAACGTACCTCCGGAAAACCGTCTTCCTGTGCGTACTGCTGTGATAGAATATAATGAGGATCTGATCATCTCCGCAATCCGTAGGGAGATCGACAGGCAGGGGCAGGTCTTCTTTCTTCATAACAGGGTTGAGACCATTTATGGCATGGAAGAAAAGCTGAGTGCGCTTATGAAGGATGTAAGTTTCCGGGTTGCTCATGCACAAATGTCTGCCCGGGAACTCGAGCAGGTAATGATGGACTTTTATCATCACCAGTTTGATGTGCTTGTGTGCACCACAATTATCGAATCGGGCATTGATATTCCTAATGTGAATACGATCATAATAAATCGTGCTGACAAATTCGGTCTTGCACAACTTTATCAATTGCGCGGTCGGGTCGGGCGGTCAGATCACCAGGCATATGCCTATCTCATTGTGCCTAAGAAAATCACTAAAACCAGTAATGAACGATTGAGAACTATTGAACAGCATGAAGCTCTCGGTTCGGGATTACATATAGCAATGCGGGATCTTGAAATACGTGGTGCAGGAAACATTCTCGGCAAAAAACAGCACGGTATTATGAACACGATCGGCATGAATTTCTACAATCAGCTTTTAAAACGAGCTATTGACAAAATCAAACAGGGTGAGGACAGGGATATATTTGACACAGAGCGCTATCATACAAAAATACAATGCGAAATCCCCTTTTCTTTGCCGGACAATTTTATTGAGGATGATGCGATCCGTCTTGATTTTTACAAACGCCTGAACAATGCTGAAGACGATACAAAATTTCAATCTTTACAGAAAGAAATGCGCGATCGCTTTGGTCCACTCCCTCAAGTTACTCAGTACGTATTTCAATACTATCATGTGTCCTACTGGCTGGCAAAGTCTTCCATCTCATCGTTATTTATCGGAAAAAGAAAGATCACAGTTGAAGTTGACTCCACAGTGCTCACCAAAAACAGGATTGAAGATATCATAAAACATATTCCACATGATGTCCAATTCAGTATGACAAAAGGAGCAAAAATCACGATCAAGCTGTCCCACAATAAAATTGACAGTTTCAAGACGAACTTTGACGTTTGCATTCAAATAATTAAAATATTAAGTAAGAAAAAACCCGATCGAACATAAGAAGGATTTACATGAAAAAATCTACAAAAATAATTCTCATAGTCATTGTCATCGTTGCTGCTGCACTGATCATAATCAACAATTTCGTGCGAAAAGATACAGATGTACTTCTTGCAAAAGTAAATGATAATGAAATCTATCATTCTGAACTTGAAAGCACAGCTGCCATGTATGGCTTACAATTCACTCAGAAAGATGCAGTTCTCATTCTCGACCAACTTATCAATAATGAGGTTGCTCAGATATATGCAGAGAAGACTGGGATGATTAATGAACCCGGATTCAATAAAGATTTTGAGTGGCAAAAAAATGAGATACGCAAGGAACTGCTCATTAACACAATGCTCGAGGACATTACAAAAAACAAAGTCACAATTTCTGATGATGAACTTCAGGAATATTTGGATGAGAACCCATTTGTGAAGATCAGGACGATCTTTATCCCCGTCAAGGATGATACAATAAAAATAGAAAAAGAAATTTATCAAGCATATGAAAAACTTGAAAATGGTGCTGATTTTGAACATCTGCAAAAAAAATATACTGATAAAGCGTATCGTACCCCGAATAATAAAGCCGAACTGATCAAACTGGAAGTACTGCAAAATATCCTGCCTTATGACAGCACTATTCCGGCAATTGGTGAATTTACCCAGCCCGTGCTCACAAAATACGGCTATTACATAATCAAACGCTATGATGACCCTACTCTCGAAGAGATAAGAGAGGAAACGGGTACAACCATTCAAAATGAGAAAGAAAAATCCTATCTAAATGAATACCTTGAATCTTTTAAAGAAGATATCATTATTAATTATGCGAATCTGGAAACGGGACTTGCTTCTCAAACAGATGCCAATGATGAACTTGTAGTTGCCACAAAAGGAGATATGAAGCTTCTTTTCGGGATGCTGAAAAAATATCTCGACTTCTTCCTTACAACAGAGCAAAGGGAAAATCTTGCATATATCGACTATAAGGATATCACCATCCAGATTGCGTTACAAGAGTTCCTCTATAGAACTTCGCTCAATGAGAATTACGAGTCATCAATGAATTTTATCTCTCAATGGGAGGCGCAATCGCAGGAATTCGACACAAATTGGGATGATTACGTAGTTCAGCAGGTTTATAGTAAGGTAATCAGTCCCGCCATGCAGGTTAGCGAAAATGAGATTCAGGATTACTATGATGCTCATAAAGGGGAATTTATTGTAGACAACGTCCAACAGCCACTCTCTGATGTTCACTATGATATTAGTCTTGACCTGACGAATAATAGGTACATGGACTGGTTCACGAATGTTATCAATGAATACAACATAATAATTGAAAAATATGAAGAAAATTTATAGTCTTTTTCTGTGCGTAATACTCATATTATTAATCCTCCAGTGCAATAAAGAGGAGAGTAAGAAGGGTATCGTAGTTGCTGAAGTGAACAATGAAAAGCTGTATGAATACGAATTCCGTTCACTTTTCACAGAAGAAGAGTGGTTAAAAGCTACCCCCGAAGAAAAGAACCAGATCATCAATGATTGGATAGAGATAACCCTTCTTGCCCAAGAAGCTGAAAAGCTCGGTCTGGACAAAATTCCAGAAGTGAAATTCAATATCAAATATGCGGAAAGAACACTCCTTGCAAACGAGATCCTTGCTAAAAAACTCAAGGATATTTTTGTGTCTCGCGATGAAGTTCTAGATTACTACAACCTTCATAGAAATGATTTTCTGAAAGACAGGACATTATATAAGATCCAGCAGTTTATTGTACCAACGTGGGCTCTTGCTGATTCTGCAATAAAACTATTTAATGAAGGGGAAGCTTTTTATACAGTTGCAAAAAATATTGGCTCGAATTATCTTGTAAGAACAATATCGAAAAACGAAGTCACATCACCATTTTGGGATTTCGTTTCTGGTATGAATAAATGGCATATTCGAATTATTGATGATGAGGCAAAACTCAAGATCGTTCAACTTCTTGATATTCAGGAAGAAAGCTCCCCTGTTCCTTTCCAGGAAATTAGCGACTCTCTTCTTATAGAACTTCTTGAAATCAAACGAGGAGAATTTTTGGCTAATGCCTTAGATAGTCTGGAAATCAATTACAAAGTTAAAATTTATTAGGAATAGTATGAAATTTTTACAAACCATCTTATTCATTTTTATTCTGACCATCAGCAGTATGCTGTATGCGGAAGAAGTGGACGGCATCGCTGCGATCGTTGGCAACCAGATCATTCTGAAATCAGAGATCGAAACAAACTACGAAGAATTGAAAGCCTCCTCTGCACTTGGAGAAAATGTTACAAAAGAGAACATTCTACGATTGCTGGTTGAGGAAAAACTCATAGCTGAAAAAGCAGAACGTGATGACATTACTGCATCAGATGGTGAGATTGAAATGCAGCTCGAGCGAGTCATGCAAAATATCATTGCACAGTTCCCTACTTATCAGGATTTCCTCCAAGTACTTCAAAACGAGGGACTGACAGCAGATGGTTTAAAGGAACGTTATAGAAACCAAATTGCGAAACAGGTTGTGAGGGACAAATTGCTTCAACAAGAGGTTTTTTCGAAAATCAATGTGTCCGAATACGAAAAGAGACAGTATTACGAAACTCATTTGGACAGCTTTCCCGATAGACCCAGAATGGTAAAAATCGCGGAAATATCTATAAAACCGGCTATGGGAAGTGAGAGTCTTGACCAGGCATTACAGAAGATTGAGGATATCCAAGATGAGCTGAATAAAGGTGCTGATTTTGAAGAACTTGCCCGAAAATATTCAGATTGCCCTTCCGCTGCACAGGGTGGTGATCTCGGATACTTCTCCCGTGGACAAATGGTTCCTGAATTTGAAAAAGCTGTTTTTGCTCTTGAGATCGGTGAAGTCAGTGAACCGGTACTTACCGAATTCGGTTACCATCTCATCAGAGTAGATGATAAACGTGATGGCGAGATCAAAGCACATCATATTCTTATTGAAGCATCAATGGCGGACAGCGATAAAGATAAAATCACTCAACTTGTAGATGAAGTGTATCAAAAATTGCAAAATGGTGCGGACTTTATCGAAGTTGCAAAAGAGTATTCTACTCCATCCGAAGAAACTGACGAAGATGTTGTTATTGATGAATATCCTGTTGATCAACTGGATCAAACACCTCAAATCGGCACTTATATTAAAGACCTGCAGGAAGGTGAATTTACAGAGGTGCTTGAAATTGATGATACGTATTATATTTTTAAAAATATCGGATATACCAAACCCCGCCCTTATGTATATGATGAGATATCTCAACAATTAGAGCAGATTGTATTTCAACAGAAACAGCAAAAAGCGATTGATGAATGGATAACTAAGCTAAAATCCGAGATCTATGTGAAAGTGATCGAATAATTATTATATTTAAAAAAACAGAATGAACTTTGCGAAAGGAAGGACTTGTCCGCCCACTGGCGGAAACTTTCGCAAAGGTCCAATTACGGTACGATCCTCCTGCCCATTGCATCGCTTCTACCGGGAGAGTTATCATAAATTTCCGAAACATAATATATCACGGCAGGATAATCTCGTGGGAATTTTCCGTGGAAATAACTGTGCACATCATTAATATAACGCACAACCAGCTTCTCGTATTCTGTCAGGTCGGGATCATCCGGGTGAAGCAAACGAGCAATGGTTTTCAGTTTATAAGATGGTATATCAAGAAACACAATTGTTGAGGAAGGATCGGTCATCTGGTTGAGAAAGGTCTGGGTCTCGAACTCGGGTGTTGAATATAATTCAAGAGAAACCTGCCGGTCCTTATCAAATAGCGAGTCAATATTTGTGTAAAAATTGCGAAGAATCTCAAGCTTTTTTACAAAAGATGAATCGCTTGTATCTTCCATCAACTTAATAAGTTCGGGAAGTTTCTCAGCTTTAGGTAAAAATCCCATCCCCTTTACCGCATTGTTCAGTTTGAATTGAGAATCCCCTCTCTTACAACCATAAGTCGCAACGATTCCGTTATGTGGTCCAGCTAGTTCAGGCGGCTTCATTTGCAAAAAACGATCAAGTGTTCCAATTCTTTTCTGAACATCCCATTCCATGAATTTTTCTGGAAATTCGACAAGGTTGAACTCTTTCCATTCTCCATCCACGCGTGCCTTTATAACAGATTCACCGGGTTGTGGAGTTATCACACAATCCTGCTGAAAGTAGTTCTCGATCCAAAAATTTTTAGCTGCTTTATTGGTATTTTTACAGGAAACAAGTGTGAATATCATTCCGAGAATAAGGCATACATTGACCATTTTTTTCATTATTGATGCTCCTAATTTTTTTCTGTGATTCGAATGAATGTGAATTCCCAATTGATTGTCAATTTTCATAAAAAAAGAAACATTGACAGTCGGCTGCCATTATCTGAATTCCTAATCAACTTAATCTCAAGAGGTTAGCATGAAATTCAAACGTTCCTGCGGTATTTTACTGCATCCCACTTCTCTGCCTGGCAGATTCGGTATTGGAGATATGGGTCCGGAAGCATATAAATTTATTGATATTCTCGTTGCATCAGGACAAAAGCTCTGGCAAATACTTCCTCTCAATTATCCCGGATATGGAAATTCACCTTACAACCCGATCTCTGCTTTTGCAGGCAATCCCTATTTGATCAGTCCTGATAAACTTGTTGAAAAAGGATATCTCTGCATGAAAGATATCGAGAATCAGCCTGCGTTTGATTATCACAAAGTTGTTTTTTACAAAGTTATCGAATATAAAGACTCATTATTCAAGAAAGCATATCAGAATTTCAAGGATCGAGCGCCACATAAACGACTATCTGATTTTGATGTTTTCTGTTACAAAAATGCTTCGTGGCTCGATGATTTCAGTTTGTTTGCAGCAATTCGTGCAGAAAACAATTTCAAATCATGGAATGCCTGGGATAAAGATGTTCGGATGAGAAAAGAAAAAGCACTCATTTTGTGCAGAAATATACTGGCTGAGCAAATACGTTATTACAAATTCGTGCAGTATCTTTTCTATACCCAGTGGCTGGAACTCATAAATTATGCTCATGTTATGAACGTGCAGATCGTTGGGGATATTTCGATATTTGTTTCGTATGACAGTGCAGATGCGTGGGTGCATCAGAACCTTTTTTATCTTGATGAAAGTGGAAATCCGGCCGTCATTTCCGGAGTACCTCCTGATGAATTCTCAGAAGAGGGTCAGCTCTGGGGAAATCCTCTATATAATTGGGACAAAATGAAGCAGAATGACTATCTTTGGTGGCAGGAACGTATTTCTCATTTATTGAGTTTTGTTGATTATATCCGCATCGATCATTTCATTGGATTTATTCGGTATTGGAAAGTGAAACCCGGCTCAAAAACTGCACAAAAGGGTGATTGGGGCAGGGGACCCGATGCTCATTTCTTTTCTACGATAAAGAAGTATCTTGGCGAACTTCCAATTATTGCAGAAGATCTCGGTATTATTATCCCCCGCGTGAATGAGCTTAGGGATGAGTTTGGTTTCCCGGGAATGAAAATCCTGCAATATTCCTTTGCTGAGCATGATCAGCGTCCTCATGAATTTGAGAAAAATTCTATTACTTATCCAGGCACTCATGATAATGATACAATTAAGACGTGGTTTGAAAATCTGAAAAAGTATGAGCCCGGGATATATGAAACCTTAATCAAGTATATTGAGTATGATATGGATGAATCAATTTGTTGGCAAATGATAGAATGTGCTTATTCCACCCCCTCTAACTGGGCGATTATTCAGTTTCAGGACATTCTCTGTCTCGGGGCTGAAGCTCGCATGAACCGACCCGGGACAATCGAAGATAATTGGGTTTGGCGTTTTACATGGGATATGGTCGCAGATAATGTTATTCAGAAACTTCGGGAATTGGTTGAGAAGTATAAAGGTTAGTAACTCAATATTCCAATGCTGAGAGCGCAAGATTGGAATCTTGCGTTACAATTATTGATTTCATTTTGAAAGAATAGACCCTTGGAATCGCAAAGCTCCTCTCAGAATTACAAACAATTCAACTAAAACGCTTTGTCATCCTGATGCTGATTTGTCGGCAGAAGGATCTATTTACTGTAGCAATGAGTATTATTATATGTTGTAAACCAGCTTTTAAAGAATAGATTCTTGCTCCTGCTACACTCCACACAGAATGTGAAAATTCTCTAATCCTAAAACTGCTTGTCATTCTGAACGCAGTGAAGAATCTATTTACTAAAGATAAGAGCAACGCCTTAGGTTTAGAGCTCGTTTTGAAAGAATAGATTCTTCGCTTCACTTCGTTCCACTCAGAATGACAATGCTTATTTTTCATCGAACCAGCCCTTGCTTAGGTCATTCCAGTTGGGATTTAGAAATTGACTCATTTTTTTCTGCAAATAATAAGCTGTTTCGGTGAGTCTGATTCAAAAGCTGAACCATCGAAGTTACCTAATTTTTCTACGATTTCAAAACCATTATAAGAGAGAAGGTTATCAAGTTCTTCAGGATAATAGATCCGCATATTGAGTTCCACTGCGCATTCCTCTTCATTTCCAACTTTATAATACCATTTAATGTGATTTATCTGTGTAGCCCTTTCGTAAATATTATTCTCAGTGATTATGACAGCTTCATGTCCATAAGGGTTTTCATACTCTGCCACTGCAAAACGCTTGCTCGGATCACTCATGAGAACTTCCAACTTGGGATTGAAAATATCAATGATGAAATGACCATCCTCAGTAAGGTGGTTTTTTACAGCATTGCACAGACCTTCAAAACTTCCTATATCATGGATATGCGCTATTGAATTAAATGGTAGAAAGATGAGATTAAATTTCCTGGGAATTGAGAATTTTCTGCAATCTGCATGAAGAAAAGTACATGAGAGATGCTCCATTTCAGCCTTTTCTTTCGCAATCTTGAGCATACCTTCCGATATGTCCAGACCAGTTACATCAAAGCCCTGCCGAGCAAGCGGAATAGTGATCCTGCCTGTTCCGCACGCGAGCTCAAGAATTGATCCACCAGCTTTCTGTGCCTGAGCAATGTAAAAGGTAATATCTTCAACTATCTCAACGTGCTGGGCATCATAGTGAAGTCCATCCCGATAAAGTGCGTGTGAGTCGATTGGCTTCATAAATACTTCTTATTTTGTTAATTTTTCTATTACTTTTTTCATTTTCTGCAAAGCTCGTCCACGATGGCTTATTCTATTCTTCTCTTCCACAGTGAGCTCAGCAAAACTTTTTCCGGAATCATGCAAATAGAATATTGAATCGTAGCCAAAGCCCAATGTGCCTTTTTCTTCCACACCGATATAACCCTCGCAACGCCCCTCAACAATGAATTTTTTATCATCTCCCAGAATCAACACAATGACAGTTTTAAAAAACGCCTCTCTCTTATCAGCAGGAATATCCCTCATTTCCATGAGAAGTTTTTTCCTGTTATCCTCGTACGTCACATGCTCTCCGGCATATCGTGAGCTGAACACACCAGGTTCTCCATCGAGGGCATCTACAAACAGACCGGTATCATCTGCCATCGCAGGCATTCCAGTTATATTGTATATCTCCCGCGCTTTTTTCTCTGCATTTCCTTCGAGCGTATTTTGATCTTCGACTACATCTGGAAAATACTCAAAATCATCAAAAGTATATATCTCGATATGAAGATTTTGCAGTAGAGCTTTGATCTCGGTGATTTTATCTTTATTACGAGTCGCTAGTACGAGTTTCATTATAGGTCAAACTTCTTTTTTATAATAGTTATAAACTTATTATGTGATATAAACGGAATTTCAGGCAATTTATTGATGGGGAAATATTGCGCATCCAATGCATCATCTCCCGGTTTCAGATTTCCGCCGATTATCTTCATAAGAAATCCAAAAGTAATAACGCGCTGATAAATTGACGAACTCTGAAAAAAATAACCCAGGAATTCTTCTGCCTCTCCGATCAATCCCGTTTCTTCTTCGAGTTCATGAACCGCACATTCTGCTGAAGTTTCGTCTATCTCCACATAACCACTTGGCAATGCCCAGGTTCCGGGCTTAGGTTCGTTCCTTCTTTTTATGAGAAAAAGTTCATGATTGTCACCCAGCACTACGCACGCAGCTGCCGGAATAGGATTTGCATAATATGTCCAGCCACAGGCAGGGCAATAGCGTCGGATTTTGTTATTCTCGTCCGGTTTTTCTGAGAGTTTTCCCCCGCATGAAAGGCAGTAAATGGGCTTATCTATGTACTGCACGTGAGCGTTTACACTCTTTCGATATAATGACCTGTCCGTGTATCGATCTTTAATGTATCACCATTATTTACGAACATTGGAACCTGCACTTCAAGACCGGTTTCCAGCTTAGCATTTTTGGTCACGTTGGAAACAGTATTTCCTTTGATGCCCGGTTCACATTCCACCACTTCAAGATTTACTGTTGTAGGAAGCTCAATATAAATGATCTCATCCTCAGTTTGGAAAAGTGCTATCTCAGTATTTTCTTTCATGAAAAATTTTTTATCCCCAATAAGTTCTTCGTTGATCTCGATCTGAGCATAAGTTACCGGATCCATAACAACAAAATTAACTCCATCATTAAAGAGATATTCCATTTTTTTCTTTTGGATGCGAATCTCTTTAACCTTTTCGCCGGAGCGGAAAGTATTGTCAATAACATGACCGGTTCTCACATTTTTCAGTTTGGTTCGTACGAAGGCACCACCCTTGCCTGGTTTTACATGTTGAAATTCTACAATTTCAAACAAACTATTTTTAAAGATGATGACCATTCCGTTACGAAAATCAGCAGTTGATGCCATATTTACTCCAATTTTATAATTCGTTTCTATGAGTCAGTGCGCTGGCAAGGGTTTTTGAGCTCGTGTACTCAATATCGCCACCGACGGGTAATCCGGTTGCCAGCCGCGTGATCTTTCTTGCCGAATTTTGTAACTTGGATGTGATAAAAGCCATTGTTGTTTCACCTGCACTGCTCGGGTTTAAAGCAAGAATTATTTCTTTTATATTCTCTTTTTCGATCATTTCTTTAAGTTTAGGAAAATTAATATGTTTCGGTCCTATACCATCCAGCGGGGAGATAAGATTTCCCAGCACAAAATACCGTCCGTTATACACTCCTGTTTCATCAATAAGATAGACATCCTGCGATTTCTCGACAACGCACAAGGTTGCATTATCTCGTTCGTCATCAGCACAGAAATGACAGGGGCTTTTTTCTGAAAGCATATTGCAATGCTCGCATTTTTGTATTGAGTCGATAGAATCGCGGATGAGCTCAGCAAGGTCCAACCCCTTCTGCTTATCCTGGCTGATCAGATAAAATGCAAGACGCTCCGCAGTTTTTTCTCCGATTCCGGGCAACTGTTTAAAGCCGTCTTTAAGCTTTTCTAATTTTCCTTCAAACATTATGTGCTGAGTCCGGGAATCTTAAGACCGCCGGTTAGACCCGACATTTCACTTTCAACCATTTCTTTGACCTTTAGACGAGCTTCTTCCACTGCGGCAATGATGAGATCTTCCAGCATTTCAACATCATCAGGGTCAACAACCTCTTTCTCGATCTTTAGCGAGATAAGCTCCTGATTACCATTCATTACGACATTGACCATACCGCCACCAGCAGAAGCTTCAACTGTTTTTTGCGCAAGAGCTTCCTGGCTTTCCATCATCTTTTTTTGCATCTTTTGAGCTTGTTTGAGCAAGTCCTGAATACTTTTTCCACCTTGGAACATATATCCTCCTGAATAATTCAATTGTTCCTTACGCTGTGAAAGCGAGAAATTGTGTCAAATTTCACACACTATCAAAATGAAGAATATTAGTTACTGAAGTTTCG
>JAVCDK010000056.1 GCA_030765865.1 Candidatus Celaenobacter antarcticus
ACGCCGATGCAGATTCTGTACTAAAAAAACTGTATAAATATTCTCAGTTGCAGGTAAGCTATGTAATCAACAACCGTGCGCTTGTCGGCGGAATTCCACAAGTCATAAATATGAAGGACTTGCTTCAAAATTATATAGATTTCCGCCATGAAGTTGTCGTGCGCAGAACTCAATATGAACTGGATAATGCAGAAAAACGGCTTCATATTCTCGAAGGATTCCGCATCGCTCTGGATAATATTGATGAAATAATTGCGATCATCAAGGCATCGGACAGCACGCAGAATGCGAATGAGAACTTGCAGAAAAAATTCGGATTTACAGAGATTCAGGCAAAAGCCATCCTCGAGATGAGACTTCAGAAACTCACTGGTCTGGAGCGTGAAAAGATCGAACTGGAATATCGTGAACTTGTAAAAAAAGTCGAAGAACTTAAAAGCATTCTTGAAATACGTGGAAAACGTATGCAGATCATCAAAGATGAAGTTCTTGAGATGAAAGACAGGTACTCTGATGATCGAAGAACAACCATTTTGGAGGGCTCTGCAGATATCGAAACAGAAGATATGATCGCTGATGAGGAAATGGTTGTAACGATCTCACGCGAAGGATATATAAAACGTCTTCCTATAAGGACTTACAGGAAACAGCAGCGCGGCGGCAAGGGGCTTTCCGGCTCAAATTTAAAAGAGGAAGATTTTATCGAAAGTATTTTTGTCGCATCTACACATGCCTTTATACTTTTCTTTACAGACCTTGGGCAGTGTCACTGGTTGAAAGTACACAGGATTCCAAAGGTGGGCAGGTTAGCGCGCGGAAAAGCAATCGTGAATCTACTTCAGCTCGAAAGAAATGAAAGGATTGAAGCGTATGTTACTGTCCGTGATTTCGAACTTCCAAATTTTGTAACCATTGTCACAAAGAATGGAATAATCAAAAAGACAGCTCTGGCAGCATTTTCTCATCCTCGTACCGGTGGCATTATTGCTATAAAACTCATTAAGGGAGATGAACTTATTGATGCACGGATCACTGAGGGTGACAACGATATTATTCTTGCCACGAGGAATGGATTCGGTAACCGCTTCCATGAAACAGATGTTCGAGCTCAAGGTAGAAATTCTCAGGGTGTTATTGGTATTCGACTTAGAAATACTGATCAAACCGTTTCTATGTTGATAGTCAAACGAGAAGGCACTCTTCTTTCTATAAGTGAGAATGGCTACGGAAAACGCACTCCAATTGCTGATTATCGTGTGACAAAACGCGGCAGCATGGGTGTCATAACATTGAAAACCACAAAGAGAAATGGCAATCTCGTAAGTGTACAAGAAGTTATTGACGATGATGACCTTATTATCATCACAAACTCAGGCAAAGTAATACGACAGCATGTGGGTAGCATCTCCGTGATCAGCAGAAATACTCAAGGTATGCGGCTGATAACTCTTAATGAGGGTGATAAAGTCACAGACGTTGCCCGTGTAGCTCACGAAGAGGAAGAAGATATCTCCGAAAATGATGAAAATGGAAATGGCATTGAGAATGGTAAACTCGATGAAAAAACTAGCGAAAACGAAGTAACTGATGAAATTATCGAAGAATAGGTCATGAGCAAAAGTATCATCATTTTACTGATCCTGTTATTATTCACTGCTTGTGCTCCGAAGATACTTCCAGTCCGCTCTCATAATGTAAAAATTCAGGAAAATTATGCAGTGATTACTCACAAAGATTATAACATTGCGATAGAACCCTCAAGCTGGAACGACCCACCCTCAAATCTTGAAAGTTATTTTATGGTTTTTTATGTGATCCTACGAAACAAAACCAATCAAAAAATGCCTATTGATAAAGATGCCTTTGTAATGATCGATGATAAGGGTGAGCAGTATCCAATTTTTGGTCCTCAACAGATGGTGAAGATCATGTACGGAGATAATCAATATTTTGATTTGAATTATTTCATGAATTTTGATGAAAAAGAAAATGAAAATCTCAAAGAGGAATACGAAACCCGATTGGATGGAATCCGAAATATCATGATGAAAGCCTTTCAATTTGACCCGATACGTCCTCAAGCACAGCAAAGCGGTTATCTTTTCTTTGAGCGGTTGGAATTTAAAAAACAGGCACTTTTCAAGATATACTACAATGATGACGTTATGGAGTTCGTCATTACAAAATAGCGTATGAATCCAGCTCAGATAATTATCAAAAAACGAGATCGAAAACCTCTATCACACAAAGAGATTAAATATTTTATTTCTTCTTTTGTCAAAGGCGAAGTAGAAAATTACCAGATGTCTACGATGCTCATGGCAATTCTTCTTAATGGTATGAACGAAGATGAGATTTACTGGCTGACAAAAGAATATATTAATTCCGGTGTCACCCTTACTTTCCCCGAATCACAGGGAAGATGTATTGATAAACACAGCACTGGCGGTGTTGGAGATAAATTATCGCTCATGATCGGTCCGCTCGCAGCAGAATGTGGTGTGATGGTGCCGATGATCTCAGGACGTGGACTCGGTCACACAGGCGGTACGCTGGATAAACTTGAATCGATCCCCGGTTATCAGACTCAAATCTCGCTGGACAGATTCCAGGAAATTGTTCGTGAAAACAATTTTGCAATTATCGGACAGTCAGATAATGTGGTTCCGGCTGATAGAAAGATATATGCACTTCGTGATGTAACTGGTACTATCGAAAGCATTCCGCTTATTACTGCCAGTATTATGAGTAAGAAAATTGCATCTGGTATAGATGGACTTGTCATTGACCTGAAAGTTGGAAACGGCGCTTTCATTGGAACGATTGAACGTGCTAATCAACTTGCAGAATCTATGAGTAAGATCGCAAAGGATTTCGATAAGAAAATTATCATTAATTTTACTGATATGAATGCCCCCCTTGGAAGATATATCGGCAATTCTGTTGAGGTTATTGAGGCCATAGAATTCCTCAAAGGAAATATGGAACCCGACCTTAAGGAAGTAACGTATAAACTAGTTGTCGACATGCTTATCTTAGCCGGAATATCGGAAAATTTCAGCAAAGCCGAGGTCATGATTGATCGGGCAATTGAGAGTGGGAATGCACTTGAGCGCTTTAGAAAGGGCATTGAATTACAAAACGGAAATCCCGTAGTAGTTGACAATTACTCATTATTACCTCAACCAAAGCATACAAAAGAAATTTATGCTCATCACGCAGGTTATATCAAAAATATCGACAGCAAAAATATCGGGTATGCACTCATTGAAGTGAAAGCCGGAAGAAAACATGTTGATGATACAATCGATCATGCGGCTGGATTGAAATTGCTAAAAAAAGTAGGGGATAGGGTTTCAAAAGGTGAAAAAATCGCTGAACTCTATTATGATAATGACCTGGGGAATAAAGCTGCAAAAAACATTGAAAATTGCTTTGAGTATTCTGAGAATACGATCACAACAACAAGCAGGTTATTAGGCACATATAAGTAATATAGTCGAGTGAATATCCAGTAATCTCTATTAAACTTGACACAATATTCCAACCTTAAAAATTCGATTTATTCAATAAAAATTAAAGATAGTTATGAAAGTATATTTATAATTATTCTCGGAGGTATTCAATGCCAGTGCCAAAGCAGAAAAAATCGAAATCAAAAAGTCGCAAACGTAGAACGCATTACAAAGCAAAAGCTGAACCGATGGTTAAATGCAATAATTGTGGCGAAACTATGCGCCCGCACTATGCATGTCCTCACTGCGGATTTTACCGAGGCAAGAAAGTTATAACCGTTTCCGAATAAATTATATGAGAATCGCAGTCGATGCATTCGGGAGCGATAAGGCTCCATTCCCAGAAGTCGAAGGTTCAGTTTCAGCGATTAATAATAAATGCTGCACCAAGGTTTTCCTGGTCGGTAAGGAAGAAATACTTACTAAAGCTCTTGAGAAATATTATTATCCCAAACAATCAATAAAAATTATTGATGCGCAAGAGGTTATTGACATCTCGGAAAAACCTGTATCAGAGCTCAGAAAAAAAGCAGATTCTTCATTAATGAAAGCCGTGAATATCGTTAAAGAAGGCAAAGCCGATGCACTTGTAAGTGCTGGATCGACAGGTGCTGTCATGGCTGCATCCCTGCTATATTTTGGTAGGATAAAAGGAGTTCTCAGGCCAGCTCTTGCAATCTCGCTTCCAACGATTAGGGAACCGGAAATACTTCTGGATGTTGGTGCAAATGTGGATTGCACTGCAGAAAATCTTGTGCAATTCGCAGAAATGGGAAGCATTTACTCAGCATATTTTCAGAAGAAAAAAAAACCCCGTGTAGCTCTCATAAATATTGGTGAAGAAAGCAAAAAAGGAAATGAAGTAACTGTTGAAGCTTATGCAAAACTTCAGCAACTCAAGTCGATAAATTTTATCGGTAATATCGAAGGTAAAGACATTCTTAAAGGAACTGCAGACGTTATTATTTCAGATGGTTTCATCGGTAATGTTATGCTCAAGACAGTAGAAGGAGTAGCATTTTCACTTTTTGAAATCCTGAAGCAGGAATTTGAACATGATTGGATCGCTAAGATCGGTGCAATATTATCTTATCCTGCTTATAGACATCTTAAAAAAAAATTGGATTACACCGAGTATGGGGGAGGATTCTTACTTGGTGTAAACGAAATCTCCATTATCGCTCATGGTTGCTCCAATGCAAAAGCAATCACGAATGCGATAAAGTTTGCTAGTTTTTCAAAAAAATCAAAATTTTTAGGTCACATTAAAGAATATTACCAGCAATAATTGGATAACTAAAGTGAGTGATATCAGAGTTAAAATCGATGAAATTGCAATGGCCGTTCCTGATAATGTCCTTACTAATCAGGATTTAGAAAAAATTGTCAATACAACTGATGAATGGATTCGTACGCGAACAGGAATGGTTGAACGCAGAAAATCTGATGATCACACTGCTGCTTCCGATATTGCCCTCAAAGCCTGTGAGAAACTTTTTAAAAGATCTTCTCTTCGAACAAGAGATATAGATCTTATAATTGTTGCTACCGTAACTCCTGATCATGCATTTCCATCTACAGCATGCATATTACAACACAAACTTGGCATTCCTAATTGTCCTGCTTTTGATATTTCCGCAGGATGTACTGGATTTATTTATGGCATAACTATTGCAAAGCAATTCATCGAGAATGGATCTGCGACAAATGCACTTGTTGTTGGAGTAGAATTGCTTACAAAGATCACGAATTGGACTGATAGAAACACATGTGTACTTTTTGGTGATGGTGCTGGCGCTGCACTTGTTACTCCTGCTCATAAAGGTGAAATCTCGGAGATCATCGATACCTATATTTCTTCAGATGGAAAATATGGCAACCTGCTAATTCAACAGGGTGGAGGTTCTCGCAATCCCACCTCAAAAGAAACAGTAGAAAAGAATATGCACACACTGTATATGGAAGGAAATAGAGTCTTCAAGATCGCCGTCAAATCAATGGGTGAGGCAGCAGTGAGAATTTTGGAAAGAAATGGCTTTACGGGCGACAATATTGATTGGCTTATTCCTCACCAGGCAAACCTGCGCATTATCGATGCAACTGCAAAACGAATCCATATTCTTCCTCAGAAAGTTATAATAAATATTGAAAAATATGGTAATACATCCTCCGCCAGTATCCCGCTTGCCTTTGCAGAAGCAGTAGAAGATGGGCGTATTCGCCGTGGTGATCTTATTGTGCTCGATGCTTTTGGAGCTGGACTTACCTGGGGAAGCGTACTTCTGAGGTATTAAATGATAATGAAAAATATAGCTTTTGTTTTCCCTGGTCAGGGTGCTCAATATGTTGGAATGGCAAGAGAATTTTATGAACTTTCTGAATATAAACATTTTTTTGAAGAAGCTAACGAACGGCTCGGATATGACCTGTCAAATATCATGTTTGATGGTCCCGAGGATGAGTTAAAAAAAACACACAATACTCAACCGGCAATCTTGCTCCACAGCGTTGTTGCATATAGTTACTTCAAAGATCACATAGATATCATTCCTGCATTTACTGCAGGGCACTCCTTAGGAGAATTTTCCGCACTCGTTGCCGCCGGATCACTTGACTGGCTCGATGCATTATATCTGGTACATAAGCGTGGTGATTTCATGATCGAAGCGAGCAGGGGTGTGCCTTTTAAAATGGCAGCTATCCTTGGACTTGATGCTGAAATAATCATAGATTTTTGTAAAATGAGTTCCGGGGTTGTCATTGCGGCAAACTTTAACACACCTGTTCAAACTGTGATCAGCGGAGAAAGCAAAGCTGTAATTGAAGTTATGAATAAATGTACTGAAGCAGGTGCGAGACGCGTAGTCGAACTCGTTGTCGGTGGTGCATTTCATTCACCACTTATTTATAAATCATTCGAGTGGCTCAACGAAGAAATGAAGAAATGCAATTTTTCAGATGCAGTAATACCAGTCATTTCCAATTATGCTGCACAACCCGAAAAACATAAAAATGAAATAATTGACAATTTAGCACAGCAAATTATTTCTCCAGTTCAATGGGTAAGATCAGTTGAATATATGTGTGAAAATGGTATTGATACTTTTATTGAATTTGGTCCTGGACGTGTTGTGTCTGGCATGATCAAAGCTATAAATTCAGACACGAACAGGTATACGATCAACACCCTTGAGGATGCAGAGAAAGTTATTACTGCATTCAAAAATTTATAGAAAGAATCCAATGAATCGATTTGATGGAAAAGTAGCACTCATTACCGGCAGCGCTCGTGGAATAGGGAAAAGTATTGCACGTCTGTTTGCCGAACAGGGAGCGCAGGTTGTAATCGCTGATATAATTCAGGAAGATATTAATTCAACTGTGAATGAATTTATTTCCGAGGGCTTGAAAGCTGCCGGTTTTCAATGTAATATCACTTCTGAGGAAGAAGTCGAAAATTTCATGAAGGATATTTATCAGCAATTTGGGTCAATTGATATTCTTATAAATAACGCAGGCATTACTGCAGACACTTTGCTCATCCGTATGAAAAAGATTGATTGGGATAAAGTGATAAACGTGAATCTGACTGGAACTTTTATTTGCACACAAAAAGCAGCCAAATATATGATGAAACAGCGTCATGGAAAGATCGTGAATATATCATCCGTGATTGGCTTTATCGGAAATTTTGGTCAGGCAAACTATGCTGCATCAAAGGGTGGTATTATTGCTTTTACGAAATCTGTATCTAAGGAGCTTGCTTCCAGAAATATTAATGTGAATGCAGTAGCTCCGGGCTTTATTCGAACAGCTATGACAGATGCTCTTCCTGAAGAGATACAGCAAAAATATCTTGAAAATATTTCAATGAAACGTTTTGGTACTCCGGAGGATGTGGGCAAACTTGTGCTTTTCCTCAGCAGTGAAGATGCAGATTATATAACAGGTCAAACGATAATAATAGATGGTGGAATGATATAAAAGAAACCTTAAATCAAAGGAGAAAACAATGGACGAAAGCATCAAAGAAAAAGTCAAAGGGATTATTGCAACACAACTGGGTGCAACTGAGAATGAAATAACATTAGAAGCACGCTTTATTGAAGACCTTGGTGCAGATTCTCTTGATACTGTCGAGTTAATCATGCAATTCGAGGAAGAATTTGACATTGAAATTCCTGATGAAGACGCAGAAAAGCTTACAACAGTAGGCACTGCTATCGAATTTCTCGACAAAAAATTAAAAAAATAATCCATAACCCCACATACTGGTAAAAAAGTGTGTGGGGTACATTCCATCTATTTCAGAAAGGATACTATGGCATGAAGCTAAAAAGAGTAGTTGTGACAGGTCTTGGTACAATTAACCCCCTTGGTCTAAATGTTGAAGATACATGGAGAAATCTTTGTGAAGGAAAATCCGGTATTGCTCTCGCCTCGAACATTGATCTTGAAGATGTTCCTTCCAAGATCGCTGGGCAGGTCAATAATTTCGATCCCCTCGATTATATTGAACCCAAAGAAGCAAAAAGAATGGATCGTTACTGCCATTTTTCTATTGCCTCAGCAACTCAAGCTATGGAGAATTCCGGCCTCGAGGAAAAAATCAATCCTGATAAATTAGGTGTTATCACAGGCACAGGTATCGGCGGAATCCGAACTTTTGAACAGCAAATGGAAATCTTTCTAAAACGTGGACCCAGAAGAATAAGTCCCTTCTTCATACCTATGATGATATCAAATATAGCTGCTGGTAGAATTGCTATTAAGTATAACGCCCGTTGTATAAACTTTAATGTCACATCAGCATGCGCTTCCAGTGCAAACGCCATTGGAGAATCATACAGAGCAATTAAATATGGAGCTGCTGAAGCTGTGATCGCTGTCGGTTCAGAAGCAGCAGTTACACGGTTCACTCTCTCTGGCTTTTCTGTAATGCGCGCTCTTTCCACACGTAATGATTCGCCTGAAACAGCCAGCAGACCCTTTGACAAAAACCGAGACGGGTTTGTTCTTGCTGAAGGAGCAGCAGCTCTGATATTAGAAGAATATGAGCACGCAAAAACCAGAGGAGCAACGATCTACGGAGAAATGATTGGCTACGGAGCAACCTGTGACGCCTTCCATATCACCATGCCTGCCCCAAGCGGAAAAGGAGGTGCGCATTCCATGCAAAATGCAATCGATGATGCAGGAATTTTTCCTGAAGATGTGCAGTATATCAACGCCCACGGTACGTCAACTCCCCTGAATGATAAAAGTGAAACTCAGGCGATTAAAACTGTTTTTGGTGACTATGCATATGAGCTGAAAATTAATTCAAGTAAATCAATGCTTGGTCACGGGCTCGGAGCTTCCGGTGCATTGGAATCAATTATTGTTATAAAATCTATTCAAGATCAAAAGATTCATCCCACCATTAATCTCACTACTCCTGATCCTGAATGTGACCTGGATTACAACCCGAAAGGAACAATTCCTTTGAAAATAGAACACGCCATCTCAAACTCTTTTGGATTCGGTGGTCACAACGCGACACTGGCTTTCAAGCGATATGATGAATGAGTATGATAAAATTGTTCTTAATCCTCAAACTGACCACAAAAAAATTGAAAAGTGGAGGAAATCACTTCCACAGTTAGAAGTAAAACTTAACTATTTTTTCAAAAATTCTGACCTTTTAGAAGCTTCACTCATCCATAAATCTATCTACGATCAAGAAAGCCAACATTCGATTGCTGAAAGATTAGAGTTCCTCGGGGACTCCGTTCTGGAACTTTCTATCACAGAATATCTTTTCAAAATTTACCATGATAAAGATGAAGGATTTCTCACAAAAAAACGCTCGAAAATAATCAGCAAGGTCTATTTGAACAAAAAAGCTATTGAGATCGGGCTGATAAAATATATTCTTGTAAAAGAAGATGAGATCAAACTTACCCACCAGAAACGTTCTTCGCTTACAGCAGATACGATGGAATCTATCTTTGGTGCCATATTTATAGATAGTTCTTATCGGGAAGCCAAATACGTAATACAAAATCTTATTCTTTCAAATATTGATGAGTTGATTGCTCATACTGATCTTCAAAATTATAAAAGCATTCTTCAGGAATTCTGCCATACTGAATTTGCAGAAAATCCGGTTTATGAAATAATAAAAGAAACAGGACCGGAACATCAAAAAAAATTCTACACAAAAGTCTCGATAGGGGATAAGTACTCTTCAAGAGGTAGCGGGAAATCTAAAAAAGCTGCTGAACAGAAAACTGCACATAATCTTCTCAAAAAAATTCAGAACAAACTAAATAAATGAACCTGCTGGCATTACTTCTAATTTTCCTTTGCGGAATTATCATCTTTTTTTATTACAGGATTACAAATCCACCGATAAGTAGCAACCTCAAATTTATTCTCGGATTATTGAGATTCTTATTCTTTGCAATAGTGATAATGCTCATTTTTAATCCAACACTTCACTTATCCCGAATAAAAAAAATAGCCCCAACTTCGATCATTATGATCGACTCCAGTGCGAGTATGTTCCAATCGCTAAATTCCAAAGAAACAAAATCTCAATCAGCAACTCGCTGGGAACAAGATCTCAACACCTATCTTGATGAGCAGGATATTTGCCATGAAACTGTTTCCTTCAGCAACGGTTTACAGCAGGATTCCACAACTACTGACATTTTTCTAGCATTAAAGGAACTCCAGGATGATTCCAAATATGCAAATATATCTGATGTTATCCTGATCTCGGATGGACTTCAACATAATAACAATTCATACACTCTCATCGATGAACTTCTATTTCCTGTTTTTCCGGTTATTTTGGGAAAAGATGTCGAAATGATAGATGTTTCTCTTGATGAAGTCTTGGTAAATAATCCGGTATATTTGAATACAGAGACTGAAATTTCCTGTCGAATTTCGGGACTTCCTGATTCAGTCACATTTATGTTATCAATCCTTGATGAAAATGATCGGTTGCTTGAAGAAAAACTGATCTCCAACAATAATAATGAAAGGCAATTTTATCTTTCATTCACACCCTCAAAACTTGGATATCAAAAGTTGCTTGCAGAAGTACAATTGCTGGACGAGCAGGAATATATGCTAGATAATAATAGCCGGGAATTTCTGATTAGTGTAGTTAAGAATAAAGCACAATTCACGTTGATAACATCTTCTTTAAATTGGGATATAACCTTTATTCACAGGGCTTTGAAGAAAAATGATCGTTTCAAGACCTCTATGCTTGTTCAAAGAAGGGATGGATATTTCCAGGATAACGAACCCGCTTCTCCAATCGAAAACTTGATTGATACAGATGTACTCATCCTGCACAATTCAGATACATTTAATTTTGATAAAGCAACCCTTGAAGCAATTGAAAAGTTCGTTTCTCGCGGTGGTAATATTTTTTATGTTGGAAAGATCGATCCTGAACTGAGCAGCATTCTTCCTTTACAAACTACAAGATTCCGAGAAACAGTGCTGACGACCGTCATTCCGACTAAAATAACGGAGAATTACCAGACTTTCCTTGTCAACCGTGATGAAGGTCTTGCATCGTTCTGGAATGCGCTTCCTCCTGTCACCACTTATTTTTATGAAAGAAAGCCGAATACTGAAATAATAGCTCAAGCGGATATTGTTTCAGAAAATCCAATTATTGCATTTTCGTCCTATCTTCAAGGTCACGTCCTGCAATGGTCAGGATATGATTTCTTCAGGTGGAAAATGTGGGAAAAACTGGATGAGCCATGGTTTGATACATTTATTATAAATATTGCACAGTGGCTACTGAATGCTGATATCTCTCAAAGATTTTTGTGCTCATCTGATAAAATGAGCTATCTCGAAGGAGAACTTGTGGAATTTTCTGCCCACCTTTTTGATGAAAAGATGAATCTTGTGAACGGACAGAATATAAAATTGAAAATATTTAAAGATGACTCACTCGTTACAGAAAAATTCTTTATTGAAAAGGATAATTCCTACAAAGCAGATATTGATGAACTGAAAACCGGAAAATATACCTACTCTTCAGAAACTACTCTTGGAAAAAATATTTTTAAAGACGACGGGCAAATTCTTATCGAAATACTTACTTTGGAGCAAAGCACACGAGGATTACAACGAGCATATTTACAGTATATAGCTTCAAAAACAAACGGTGAAATGCTCACATCTTCAGATGATTTTGAAGAAATATTGAGAGTTAGGCGCGAGCCAATAATCATAAAAACATCTCGGGATATTGAGTTGTGGAAAAAGTGGTATCTTGTTGTGATTGCAATACTTCTGATCGCAACGGAACTTTTCATCAGAAAAAAGAAAGGACTGCTATGATACAGTGTAACCATGCTGATGCAATAAAGCGTATGAACAGACCATCCAGACTTGCACTTGCTGTTACCAAGCCAAAAGATGGACCCGTAAACATCATCACGCTTGGGTGGTTTATGAGGACTTCCATCAAGCCACCAATGTTCGCAATTTCAGTTGGCTTGACCCGATATTCTCATAAAATATTATCGGAAAACCGCAACTTTGTACTTGCAATCCCATCTGTAAATATGGCTGAACAGGTGATGCAATGTGGTATGCAATCAGGTCGGGATGTTGAAAAAATTATAGAATTTGGAATAAAAACCAGGCGTGGCAAAATGACCGACATCCCGATTCTTGCTGATGCTGTTGCTAATTTTGAATGCAAAACCATCACACAGATTCGAAGTGGAGATCATACAATCTTTATCGGTGAAGTGAAATACTCCTGGCAGAATGATGATAAAAATCTTGAACAACTTTTAACAATTCCTGCAATGGATGATAAATTTATTGAACTGATACGCAAAGGCGGATTTGCCTTTGGATATATTAAAGACTAAGGAGTATGAATGATCTTGAAATATTTAGGAAAAGAACCAAAGATCGGAAAAGAAGTTTTTATTGCTGATGGAGCAAAAGTAATTGGAGATGTGACACTCGGCGATCACGTAAGTGTGTGGTTCAATTCGGTTGTACGCGGAGATGTAAATTATATTAAGATCGGAGATAACTCCAATATTCAGGATAACTCAGTTCTGCATGTAACACCACCCACCGCACCTCTTAACATTGGAAAAAATGTCACAGTCGGTCATAATGTCATCCTTCATGGCTGCACTATCGAAGATAACTGCCTGATCGGAAGTGGAGCAATTATCTGGGATGGAGCTGTTATTGGAGAAGGGTCTATCGTGGGAGCAGGTGCGATCGTTCTTGCCAATTTTAAAGCTCCGCCACGTTCACTCATCCTTGGAGGTCCGGCAAAAATAAAAAAAGATGTGTCTGACGAGCAATACGAACAAATTCTTATCGTTTCTGAACATTATTCTACCTATGCTCAAAATTATATGAAGGACAGGTAAGATTTATGGAAAAACATACAGTAGCAATAATTGGTGGGGGACCAGGAGGATATGTCGCAGCTATTCGTCTTCAGCAATACGGAATCGACACAGTGGTTTTTGAAAAGGAACGTCTTGGCGGTGTATGTCTTAATTGGGGATGCATCCCCACAAAAACGCTAGTGAAAATTGCTGACCTGTTTTCAGAATTGCATCATGTTGACGAATTCGGACTCTCAATAAAAAATCCAATATACGATTATTCAAAGATCTACGAACGAAAGAACCAAGTAGTTGAAAAACTGGTTTCGGGAGTAGAGTTTTTATTTAAAAAACGTAAAATACCGGTCATAAACGAAGCTGTGAAGATATTAGAAAAACATGGCGACTCCTATCTCATCTCAACAGAAAACTTAACAATACAGGCATCTTACGTGATAATTGCAACCGGCTCAAAGCCCAAAGGGCTGCCTGCGTTCAAAATCGATGGTGAAAATATTCTTTCATCCAAGGATATTTTGAAATTACAGGATCTGCCCAAGCGGTTAACTATTGTGGGTGGTGGCGTAATCGGTTGTGAGTTCGCATCCATTTTTGCTCAATTGGACGTGGAAGTTCAGATCGTTGAATTTCTTCCACAACTTATAAGCACAGAAGATAAGGAAATATCCAAACGCTTAGCAATGGCTTTGAAAAGGGTCGGTATCAAAATTAATCTGAACACTGCGGTTGAAAGTTGGAAATCCGTAAATGGCGAGTTGCGACTATCACTCTCAAATGGTAAAGAAATCACAACTGATAAAGTGCTTCTCAGTGTCGGAAGAGACCCGGTATTCGATATTGAGTGCAAAAATTTTGATATTACTAAAAACAAAAATGCAATTACAATCAATAATGATTTTGAAACAAATGAGAAAAATCTCTTTGCCATAGGGGATGTGACTGCGAAAATGATGCTTGCTCATACAGCCAGTAAACAAGGACTTCTTACTACTGAGATCATAAAAAACAGGATCGAAGGAATTAACTCAAAGTTCGATGAACTCCGTTACGAAAATATACCTCGATGCACTTTTACCAATCCTGAAATCGGCTCTGTCGGTCTCACGGAAGCTCAGGCAAAAGAAAAATACGAAGAAATATTAGTTGGGAAATTCCCTTTCTCTGCCAATGGTAAAGCTCTTGGTTTGGGAAATGTTTTCGGATTTGTTAAAACTATTGCCGAGGCAAAAAGTAAGAAACTTGTAGGCATGCACATTATCGGACCTCAGGCAACGGAGCTCATTGCAGAAGGTGGTATCATTATTCAATCCGGAATGACAATTGATGAAGCACTCAAAATCGTTTTTGCACATCCCACACTTTCCGAAGCTGTTGCTGAGTCCATCGAAGATCTGGAAAAGATGTCGATCAATAGTATGTAAAAATCTTTTATCCTCTCCCCTAAGTTGTACTTGGGAATGATGAACAGAAAACCCCACTTAAAAGAT
>JAVCDK010000059.1 GCA_030765865.1 Candidatus Celaenobacter antarcticus
TGGAAAACTATTTGAATGTGCGTTTCCGTGAGCAACTCTATGAATATTTATACGAGGATATCGAACAGGCAGAGCAACTTCGTGTTCAGAATAAACAGGCACAGGGAATTATTCCTGATATTGAATTCCCAAAGATAAAAATGCCCAAAGCAATGCGGCGTTTCTTCGGCGATAATATCGGTCGGCTTAAAGTGACCGGTTCTCAAAAAATCACTATCGGCGGCTCGTCAACAAAACGCAAGCCGGAAACAGTTAGTGAGAGCTCAAACAAAGGATTTTTCCCAGATCTCAAAATGGAGCAGAAGCTCAATCTGGGAATAAGCGGAACGATCGGGAAGAAAATAAAGGTCGATGTAAAGCAAACATCAGATGAGTCAATTTTTGAGAAAAACAAGATAAGCATCAAATATGTAGGTGATGAAGATGATCCGATCAAACTGATAGAAGCTGGTGACACACGGCTCTCGCTTTCGGGCTCACAGTTTATCAGCTACTCTGCATCTTCGGAAAACCTGTTTGGCATCAAAGGAGAATTTGAATTTGGAAAACTCAAGCTCACTACCATTATCAGCCAGCAGGAAGGACAACAAGCATCTGCATCTGCCACTGGAAATGCCGTTGAGCAGGAGACTGAGTATATGGATAAGAATTTCGTTCGTAATAAATATTTCCTGTTCGATGAACCGGAATACTTGTTTTTAACTTCCGACAGCTTACCTGTGAATCCAGATACTTTACCTATGACTAAATGGTACTATGATCGCGACAAAATGCCGAAAGACGGTTCAGTCAGTATATTTATTGATGATGGACGCGTAGATCCAAATGATGTAACGGGTTATGACCTTGAGGAAAATGAATATAAATTTTATAAGCTTACAGACCCCATAAATGATTTCATAATAGATTATATAAACTCGCCTTATATGATAGAATTCGGTGTGGGAATTTCAAATAATTATGCGATTGGCGTAATCTACGAAGAACAATCCGGCAAACAATGGGGTAGTTATATAGACGGAGTTCCCATTGTTAAAATGATAAAAAAGAACTACAATGTTGCTGCTGAAGATCTTCCAGATGCAAAATGGGGTTATCAAATAAAGAATATTTACAGCCTCGGGGGGCAGAACATTGATGCCCAGGGATTTGAAGTAAAGATATTCTACGAACCTACTAATGGTGGAGGGAGAAGGGATTACGGCATTGAAGACTCAACAAGTAATGTGCTTCATAAATTCGTTGATATTCTTGATCTTGATACAAACGGAGATGGTATTGTAAATGCAAATGATGAAACCATTGATCTGGAAAAGGGTATTGCTCAATTTCGTATGTGGGAGCCATTCCAACCACACTGGTTCTCGGAATTTGACAGCACTCTTGGAAACCCAATGGTCTATAATGAGCTCGATCCTAATCCAACAGAAATTGCTGATTATAATCCTTTCTATTTGGGTGTAAAATCAAATAAAGTGGGCAGTACCATCAACCTTGGACACATCAATATCATTGAAGGAAGCGAGAAGGTATATGTCGATCGTGTGCTCATGAAAAAGGGTGTCGATTATGATATTGATTATTTCAGCGGGACAATACGGCTCAAAAGTGATGCGGCAAGCGACCCTAACGCTGATGTCAAAGTAGATTTCGAGTACCAGCCCTTTTTCAATATAGACAAGAAAAGCATGTTTGGTGTTCGTGCGGACTATGAATTCAACAACAATGCCAAAGTCGGAGCAACCTTTATGTATGAAGGAGGTTCAACCGGTAAAAGGCATGTGAAGGTGGGTGGTGAACCCACAAAGATATTTATCGGCGATATCGATGGATCAATAAGAGCGGACCTGCCCTTTGTGACCGATCTTGTTGATATGATACCGCTTGTGAGAACCAATGAAAAATCTACTGTTTCTCTTTCCGGTGAAGTTGCAATGAATATTCCCAATCCTAATGCAACCGATAATGGTGAAGCATATATCGATGATATGGAAGCCATCAATGAACTCTTTTCTGTTGGGATCAGCCGTACAGAGTATGATTTTGCAAGTTATCCGGTTGGCATCGACTCCCTTATGGCAGATACCCTGGTTACGCGTATTACCAGGGGTAATTTTAACTGGTATAATCCCCACAATGAATTCCAGAAAAAGGATATCTATCCAGACCTTCCGACTGATGAAGGAAGAGAATATGTGTCCGTGCTGGAATGCAAGCTTGAACCCATTTCCCTGCTTCCTAACTGGGGTGGTATCATGAAGAGTTTTGGGGCTACCGCAGAGGATTTTAAAAGGAAACGCTATCTCGAACTTACCATTAAAGCAGATGACGCGGAAATTGGTGACACACTTTTCATTGATTTTGGAACTATGAGCGAGGACTATTATCCTATAACTCATCCAAATAATGAACTAAATTATGAAGACGAAAATCAGGATGGTGTGCTCGATGTAGGAGAAGATATCGGACTTGATAATGTAAAGGGCACAGACCCCGTGCCGCCCAAAAATCATGATTTTGACGACACTGATGATGTTGACGATGGAAATGACGATTATTCTACTCAAACTGAAATCACGGCTCATGATTATAGCAGAATTAACAACACAGAAGGTAACGGTCGGTTGGACACTGAAGACCTGAATAGAAATTTTGTACTCGATGTCAGAAATAATTATTTCCAATATGCAATTGATCTTACAAACGTAGATCCTGAAATTCTGATTTCGGAATATAATGATTGGATGTTTATCCGCATCCCCTTGCAGGATTCAACTTATTTTCATCCTATAGATACTTTAAATACTTCTTGGAACTATATTCAAAGCGCCCGTCTGTGGATGAAGACAGAAACTTCCGATGACCTTGTAATCGATATCGAGACCTTCGAGCTGGCCGGTAATAAATGGACAGCTTCTACGATCATGGATACGACACTCCACAAACCAGCAGATTTGCAGCCGGATGAAGCATTTGAAGTAGCTACGGAAAATAACTCCAATAATCTCGATTACACTCCTCCTCCCGGTTCATTAACAGGAGATGATGATAAAGAAAAAGAGATCGAGCAGTCGCTTGTCTTGAACATACAAGATCTTGAGCCGGATAGATACATTTATGCAAAGGAAACTTTTTCTGAAAAATTGAATCTGCTCAATTACAGCAAAGTGAAATTATGGGTGTATGCACAACATGCAACGGGACCACCGCCAAATGCTTCAGATACTGAAACAATTATTTTCCGCTTAGGAGCGGACACGCTGAACTATTACGAATACCGCCAGTCTGTACCGGTATATGATGATATGGATTCTAAAATGACCGAGAGCCGATGGCATGGTATTACTATAGATTTTACAGAATTTACTGACCTGAAAAAGAGTGACATGCCGGACACTACGGCACAGATCAGAATGGTAGGTACTCCTTCTCTGGGTTATATCAAGCAGGTGGCAGTCGGTCTTATCCGCCCAGACAGCATGGAAACTACTTTCAGCGGTCGCATTTTCTTCGATGATATTCGTGTGAGTGATCCGTACAGTGAGATGGGAATGGCAGCCCGGTTAACACTTGATTCAAAAATTGCAGATTTTGCAGATATAGTCATAAATTTTGAAAGGAAAACTCCCAATTTTTACTCACTCGGTGCAAGAGCCGGAAGCGGATCGAACAGCTATTCGTATTCTCTGAGAAATAATCTGTATCTTCATAAATTTTTGCCGGACACTTGGGGTTTTAATATACCGGTGAAATTCGACTATTCCTATGGCGAAAGCAAACCTCGTTTCCAGCCGAATTCGGACGTAAAACTCATTACTCCTGAAGAAAAAAGTAAATATAAAACGACAAACGAAACAAAGTCTGCATCGATTTCTCTGCGGAAAAGCAAAGCGTCGACTAACTTCTTTGCAAAACTGTTAGTCGATAATACTTTTATCAGAGCTGAGGTAAAGCACACGAAATCGCTCTCTCCCACAAAGCGGGATACCACGTACAAATATACAGGGACTTTGAATTATGCTTTAAATTTCAACAAAACAAAACATGATCTTAAAATTTGGGAAAAATTCAGTGTATACTATCTTCCACAAAAAATAACACTCAATACAGATTATAATTATACTAAATATAATGCGTGGACCAAACAGAGCCAGGATACGCTGTTCATAAATGATAAAAAAGCGCCCAACCATACACTCAATCCAAAACTCACCGTGAAATACGAGATGTTCACAGATTTTGATACAGATTATTCACTCAATATGACACGCGATCTTGCAAAGAAAAATAAGGTCGGGAAGATTAATGTCGGGGTGGAGACTGCCAGGAATCAGAATGTGACCCTGAAATATGTGCCTGATTATATGAAGAATGTAAATTTCACTACGCAGTATAAAACTCAGTATAAACAAAACCGCAGGGAAAATCTTCAAAATGACACATTGAGTATCCAATATGAAGTCGAAAATGAACGCAGGGCTTCTGCAAGTATTACATTGAAGTTCGATAAGTATGGCGAAGATATTATGAAACTCATTCAGATGGATGAGGTGGAGGAAGAAGAAGTTAAACCAAAAGGGGAATTGATCGAAGAGGAGTACGAAAAGGAAATTGAAGAGATAGATGAAAAAGAGTTAGAAGATAGAGAGAAACAAAAAGAAATAGAGGAGCTTGAGGGAGGTAAAGAAGAACCGAAAAAAGAAGAAATAGTAGAAATTGTCGATTCCGTAAATATAGAAATTGAAACTCCGGAAGGTGAAGAAGAAATCAAAGCATCAACATTCGGATTTAAAACGATAGCAATGTACACCACAAAAGCAGTTGGATTCTGTGTCCAAAAGATTGGCTCGATGGATCTCAGCTATTCAAATACATTCAGGACAAAATACTATGCCCCTCCGGATTCGCTTCCTGATCTCTCTTACCAGCTCGGGCTGCGGGATCAAACATTCGGACAAATTCAAGCTGTAACTCAGATCGATGCAATTTCCGCAAACACACGGACACGGTTTGAACTTTTCAAGATTTTAAGCACAGAGCTTTCTGCAAAATACACACTTGATTTGAATAGTAGTTCCGGCAATAAGACAAAAACAGAATCAGTCACTTTGCCCGGAATCGTTCTTGGTTTTAATGGTCTGGACGATTTTCTTAAATTGAAATTTTTTAAAGGCAGCAATATATCATCGAGTTTTTCACGTATGATATCTAATACAGGTTCAGGATTTTGGGATACCCCGGATCGTACAACTGAAAAGTACCAGTTCAGTCCCCTCGTTTCTTTTAATACGAGGCTATTCAATAAGATAAATGCAAATCTTGGCTTTAATTATAATTTCAGCAACCAGATAAGTTATGTTGAGAATAATAAAAAAACACGAACCGATGAATCAAGTTTCAGCGCAACTTTCCGCTATTCATTCCAATCTGCCAAAGGAGTAAAAATACCCCTGCTCGGACGTTTGAATATGACGAATAAAACTGACATTGATCTTGATATCAGTTATTCGGCAAGTAGTTCTCAATCATTGAATAGTGTGACTGACAAGTGGGATTATTCCATTAATAAGAATACATTGAAGGTTGAACCCAGAGTGGCGTATAATTTCAGCAGAGATATCAATGCCGGACTCACTGCGCGTTATGAAGCACAAAAAAATGTGAAAGAAGGGACTTCGACCACTACTACAGCTATAAATATTTGGGTTGAATTCAAATTCTAACATGAGGGCAAAGGACTACAAACGCCTTATCGCAGTTGGCGATATTCACGGGCAGTTTGACATGCTCCATGAATTGATGGGAAAAATCCAACCTTCACAGAAAGATCTTTTTGTTTTTATTGGCGATTATATTGATCGAGGGCGCCGCAGTCGCGAAGTGATAGAATTCCTTTTAAATTTCGGGAAAAAATATAAAGCGGTTTTTCTTCGTGGAAATCACGAGGATATGCTGTTAGATTTACTGGGGTTGGATGAGAAAGCTATAAACGGTGCGTATTATGAGCGCAATGGCGGAGAATTTACTGCACTTTCATATGGTGACACAGCTTCATCAATCGAAGATCTGGGGCATCTCATCCCGGAAGAGCACCTTCAATTTATTAAGAATACAAAGATATTTTATGAAACTGAGCACTATTTTTTTGCACATGGCGGAGTGATACCCGGTGTTCCTTTTGCAGAGCAGAAACGGGAAGTGATGTTATGGATAAGATACCAGTTCATTTATTATCCGACAGGATTGGATAAGATAGTTGTGTTCGGGCATACTCCGCAGCGAAAAGTATTGATAGAAAATGACAAAATCGGAATAGATACGGGAGCGGGATATTTCAAGAAATTGAGTGCGATCGATTTGTTTACCAAGGAAGTTTTTCAGGTAAATTATACCGGGTAATTGGAATGCGGTCATCTAAGGACAGATTCCCCAACAGGAATAATTGACGATGTGGGGTTGATTATCCTTAATCAGCCGTTTGGAGAATAGTGAAATTTATGAATGAAGAATATCCTAAACGAAAAAAGATCCATATTCCGGGGTTTGATTATAAAGGCAGTGGACACACATATTTTATGACTATTGGTGCATATAGAAAGCACCAACATTTTAGGAATCCTGATATCGCAGACATCGTTGTACAAGATCTGCTTTACCGTTGTAATCAGTTGAACCAAATCAATCTATATTGCTATTGCTTGATGCCGTACCATCTCCATTTACTATTATCACTCAATCATACTTATAAGAGAAGTCTTCAGAATTGGGTTGCAGATTTCAAGAGATTAACAACAAAATTAATACATAAAAATACGAACATTAAAGTTCAAATTTGGCAAAGAGATTTTTATGAACATATTATTCGTAAAGAAGAATCTTTGATACAAAAAGCAAAATACATATTGGATAATCCGGCACGAAAAGGATTATCAAAAGATTGGGAAGGATATAAGTATAGTGGTTTTGTAAAACCATTACCAATGTAGGGTCGATTCCCCGAATCGACCGTCTGGTAAATCGTAAAGTATTTAGGCGGTCATCTGAGGGCAGATGACCCCACATTTATAATTTTATCAAACGATTAAAAATTATACCTTAACGACATTCCCAATCCCTCAAATTCAAGATCTAATTTATTCTTCTTTTCATTAAAATTGTACATCTTTGCATCGATGTAGGCATCGAGCAATGCCAGCAATTTTACTGTAGCCCACCACCATATCATATTCTGCTGCTGTTGATAATAATAATTATACTCATCATAATGTGCTTGACTGTGTGTCTGCTCATATAATGAATAAGCGTCATTCATTTTTATATGATAATTTATTGCGGTACCGATGAGCAGTGATTCTGCCAGAATATCTATACCGGCTTTCACGTACTGTTTGTTATATATCTGTCCACCACCAGGTATGATTGACCAGAGCAATGCTTTTGTGGAGCTGCGTCCGGTGTTAAAGGGTTTTTTTTCTGCTACAAGATTTGTAGAGAATAAAAAAATTACGAATGCCATCAGCCAGATTTTTTTTATTGTCCCCCCCCTTCTGCAATCTTGATGTGCGTTGGTCTAAGGTGCAGGATAAATCCGCTCAAAGTTGGAATCAATATATTGATCGCAAAGAGAAGTAAAGATGCGCTTGCTGCCTGCCCCGGTTCTATCAAAAGCTGCTTGAAAAAATATACTGAAGCAAGTTCTCGCAGTCCGAGACCGCTAAATGTAATTGGGATCACATTTACAAGCATAACTATCGAAATAAAAAAGAAGGAACTGAAGATATTTACTGATTTGAATGCATTCAAAATCAAATAAAATTGGAAGATATACACAAACACAAAAAGAAGGGAGATCAGGAATATCTTAGCTGTGTGCACTTTCTTCAAAATTGCCATAAATTTTTTGAAGTATGGAAGATGCTGAGCAAAATATTTTGAGAAGAACATCAAAATCAGCACAGTGATAACTGCGATCAAATAATAGAAACTCTCATGAAAACTCAGAGAAATGAGACCAAAGAGCATGAGAGAGCAGAAGGCAAAGAATTTTTCATAAAATGCAAGCACGACCATCTCGTCTTTTTTTGAGTTTGTGATATGAAACGCTCTTCCTATCTCGCCGAGTCTGGCAGGGGTGAAGATGCTATATGAGAAACTGTAAAGGATTGATGAGACGATCTCTTTGTTCGACACTTTTTCTTTACTTAATCTTGCGAGAAATTTCCATCTTATGGATTGCAGGAACAAGTTGAGCGGTAGAAGCAATAGTGCCAGGAGAACCCAGAGCAAGTCTGCATTTTTTAGAGCAGTAAGTATCTGCTGCGGTTTAATAATGAATAAAAGAAATATCAGAAAAAGAATACTGATAATGATCTTAAAAATAAGGTATGATTTCTTTTTTAGCATAAAATAATAGCACGCTGACCCACGCAGATTGGGCAGATTCTCGCTGATAAATATATTATATTTTTCTTCATTTTATTCTTATTTTCTTAATCAGTGTTCACCCTGTGAAATAATCCCGATATTTCGGGATTCCTGCTTTGCAGGATTTCACGGGGTAAATCAGTCGCATCAGTGTTCATCTGTGTGCCATTCTTCTATTCTTCAAGGAGACTTCCCATAAGAAGCGGGAACATGATTTCATGATGTCCAACAAAATGGAAACCCTTTCCACCACATGCTGTCGGACGATGTACAATATTTGCCATAGGTCTGTAATGCTTTATCATATCAAAAACTGCGGTGTAAAAATTATTCACTTCATACCCGAGATTCCGCACGATGGTCAACGCTTTAAGAAATACTTCCGGCAATATGACGGCGGAGCCAAAAGATAGAAGCACCCCGCCATCATTGAGTTCTTTGATTAAATTCGTGAAGATCTTGAAATCTTTGTAACTGGCTCCACCGATTGCAGCACCGTCTGCCTGCGGGTGTTGATGAATTATATCTGTACCGATAGCTGCATGAACGGTAATAGGCACATCGTATTCATACGCTTTTGCGAACACGCTGTAATCCCAGTAGGGTGGACGTTCTTCAAAGATGAATTTTCCAAGCGCTTCGCCATAACCAAGGTCATTTTCAAAACCATCCAAAATAACCTCATTGATTATCCTACCTGTTTCTGCGCCCATACCAAAGCTGCCGTCTTCCAAAGCGGTCTGCACATCCTCAGAAGTTTTTCCAAAGAATGCGATCTCGAAATCATGGATACCGACAGAACCGTTCACTGCAATTGCAGAAATAACTTCCTGCCCGATTGCTCTATTCACGAGGGGTGAAAGCCCGCATTTGATGAGATGTCCCCCGAACATGAGAATGATGGGTTTCTTATCTATGATCGCTCTTTTTGCATGACGTATCAATTCCTTCAGGTCTTTTGCGGCGAGAATGTTAGGGAGAATTTTTATGAACTCATTTGTATTCACAAATTCATCAGATATAAAATCCGTTATGTGCACCTTGCTCGGGCGGTCTTCGACAGAATATGTGGTAATGTTGTTTAAATCGATCTCTTCATATTTTGACATACTATTCTTCTTCGGGGCTGGAACCCCTTACTTTTTTCCTTATCATCCACTAGATAATCTCGTGGCAATTTATACTAATTTATCTTTTATCCAATAATGAAGAGGAGTCATAGCTTTGTAAATATTAAAACACCACTCTACAAAATCAGATGAGAACAGAACCTCCGGGGGAGGGCGTTCATGCCAGGTATAGATGCCCTTGAATTTCAGAAGTTCAGCATATTTGTAATCTTTATCATAGTAACGAGGAACGTTCTTCGACCCTTCTCCACCAGCCCCATATCCTGCATCCCTGATTTCTTCGAAAACACTGAGAAGTTTTTCTGCCTCCTTTGGCTTTGAAACGATTTCACGGTATCTTTGAAGAATGTCTTTCGGGAATATATAGAGTCCAAGCCCAATGAACACTTTTTGGGGATCGATGTGCAGATAATAGCCGGAGTTGTCATTTTTCTTTCGGGGACCATCCCAGAAAAAGAACGCTAGATGGGTTTTATATGGTGTTTTATCTTTGCTGAATCTGATGTCCCGATGAATGCGGAAGATCGTTTTATCAACTTTTGGAATAGCATGAACATCAGGCGAGAGCTCCCTAAGTTTTTCTCCCATCTCCATCACAAAATGCTGTGCAAGGGTGAGTACAAAATCGTCGTAATCCGATCTGTGTGCCTTGAACCAGTCGCGAGAATTATGTGTAGCAAGTTGTCTGAAAAAAGTGAGAGTTTTCTTATCGAACCCTTTAAAAATGTTCATGATCTATAATTGAATAGTAGTTGCCGTGTCTTCACCGGGTCGCATATATTCAAAAGATTTCGTCTTGAGTTCGAGTAAAATGTAACTGGGATCGTCCGGTTCTTGCCAGTAATGCCGGATGTATGAAAATTTCTCAATAAAGTGTCTTCGGATTTCCATATCCTGAACAAACTCAACCTTTCCCGCACCGCGAATGTAACCGTTCTCAACACCCTTTTCAATGAAATAGCAGAATTCGATGTTTGGGTTTATTTTTAGCTGGGGAGTCTTTGCATCTTCGGTTCCTGTGGCGACCCAGAATTTGTCATCCACACAAAGGGGCAGCATAGGGCGCACATAAGGACGGTGATTATCACAAGTCGCAAAGAAGATTGTTTGCATTTCTTTGAAATAAGACCAAATTTCCAGTTTAATATTATCGGGCATAGTTACTTCTTTCAAACAAGATTGGAATCTTGTTTTACCTGTAACTCAACATTCCGATGTTGAGGATACACATAATAATACCATTTATTTCTTCATCTTTTCAGGGTGATAGTATCGGTCTCTTTCACTGAAGATGCAGCCGCAATATTGTTGCCGATACATATCTTCAGTTTTCGAGCGCTCGATACCTTCTTTCCAGAATTGGCGGAGGTCTTTGTAAAAGAAAGAGACTCCATATTCTTTTGCGAGTGCTTCACCCATTTCTTTAATTAGTTTATGGTCCTGAAATTTGCTGTAAAGCAGTGTGGTTGTGAAATAATCAAATTTCCCTTTTTTAGCATATTTTGCTGCTTGCTCAAGCCGGTCATGATAGCAGAATCTACATCGGTCATCTTCGCGGAATGCAACATTCCGCAGCCATTTTTCAAGTGGATATTCAGTATTGTAGAGAATATTAAGTGTATTGTTTTTATCAAACTTTTGCACTTCCTGCAATCTTTTTTCGTATTCCTGATAAGGATGTATATTCGGGTTATACCAGAAACCGGTGATGTTAAATTCATCCTTAAGGTGTTCATAAGGAGCGATAAAGCACGGAGCACAGCAAATATGGAAAAGAAGCTTCTTCATTTGAAATTAAAAATTAGAAATTTGACATTTTCAGCTACTTATATTCTTTTAAAAGTTGGGATGCTATCACCAATCTCTGTATCTGGTTTGTACCTTCGTATATCTGGGTGATCTTTGCATCGCGCATCATTTTTTCGACAGGATATTCCTTCATGTAGCCATAGCCGCCAAGTACTTGCACGGCATTAGTTGTCACTTCCATAGCTACGTCTGAAGCAAAGGTTTTGCACATTGCGGATTCCATGCTGAATTTCTTTTCACCTGAATCCATCATTCTGGCTGTAGCATAAATGAGCGCACGCGCAGCTTCGATCTTCGTACCCATGTCCGCAAGCATGAATTGAATTCCCTGGAAAGCTGAAATAGGATTTCCAAATTGATGTCGTTCATGAGAATATTTCACTGCTTCTTCCATAGCTCCCTGTGCGATTCCCAATGCTTGTGCTGCAACCATTGGGCGGGATTTATCAAGGGTCTTCATGGCTGTCATGAAGCCGGTGCCTTCTCTGGCAATGAGGTTTTCTGTCGGTATTTTTACATCCTCAAATATGAGTTCTCTTGTACAGGAAGCGCGGATACCCATTTTCTTTTCTTTTTTCCCGAAACTGAATCCTTCTGTTCCTTTTTCCACGATGAATGCAGATGTACCGCGAACACCTTTTGATTTATTAGTTAGTGCGAATACAGTGTAAATATCAGCTTCACCGCCATTTGTGATCCATTGTTTTGTGCCGTTAAGTATATAATGATTCCCATCTTTGACGGCAGTCGTTTTGATACCGCCTGCATCGGAGCCGGCATTTGCTTCGGTCAGAGCAAAAGCTGCTAATTTTGCTCCGTCTGCGATAGGGGGGAGATATTTTTGTTTTTGTTCTTCATTTCCGCTCAGAAGGATCGGGTACATGCCAAGTCCGGTTCCTCCAAGTGCAAGTGCGATGCCGCCGTCCACGCGGCTAAGTTCTTCCATCATAATTACAAGATCCAGGACCTTGCCACCTAATCCTTCATACTCCTCTGGCAGCATTACGCGGAACAGATCGGTCTGTGCCATCAGCTTGACAATATCCCATGGAAAAATTTCCTCCTCATCATATTTTTCTCGTACAGGTTTCATTTTTTCTTCAGCGAGTTGCCGGGCAAGTGCTTTGATTTCCTGCTGTTCTTCAGTTAAGAAGTATTCCATACAACCTCCGGAATTTGCAATTTTTACCTAAATTAAATCGGCTTCATATTAGTCAAGTTATATGGAATGGATGCTGTTAATGAAATATAATTGGTTATGGGAGGATATGTGCTAAAATGTATATCAAAATCAGTGCGACTAAATTATTATCTTAGCAGAATCATCTTTTTTACTATTTTATCAGTATCTGTACTCAATCTGTGGAAATAAATACCCGGCGCTAATCCGTAAGCATTCCACTCCACTGAGGACTGATTATTATTTATTGATAATTCTTCTATCTTTTGTCCTTTGATATTGAATATCTCGATTTCAGCTTCTCGAATATTAGATGGTAAGGTATAATTAATAATTGTTGATGTCGTAAAAGGATTTGGATGACTTGAGAAATGATTCTCGGTGATAATATCATTAACACTCGTTACACTGTCTGAATCCACTCTTACAAGCAAGAAATCAGACCAAACCGAGCCGTTGTTTTTCTTTTCACCTGCAATAATATAACCGCCATCAATAGTCTGTCCAATCGAATTTCCGTTTTCGTAGCCATTGTCATCATATATTATGTTCCATGTTACATTGCCTTGTTCATCGGTTTTAATTATCCATAGACCATTGACGGGATTAGATTTAGTGTTTCCTGTGATAATATAACCTCCATCATCTGTTTGCTGAACAGCTTTACCCCTGTTGTCATAATTGCCAAAGGTTCGATACCATTCTTCATTTCCTTGTTCATCTGCTTTGATGAGATACACATTATGATAGCCCGGTCCAAATGAATCCGAGTATCCTACAATAATAAAGCCTCCATCACTGGTTTGTCTAACATCATATGCACAATCATCCTCAGCTCCACCGTACGCTTGATTCCATTCTTCATTACCAGACTCATCAGTTTTGACGATCCACACATCAAAATTTCCAGCACCATATGAGGAAGTACATCCAACAATAGCGAATCCGCCCTCAGAAGTTTGTTGAACTGAATAAGCATATTCCATATTGTCACCCCCAAAGGTGTTTGTCCATAATATATCTGGTGCTGTTTGAGCGTAACAAATTGAAAAAAAGTAAATAAAAAGAAATATAAGAAATAAAATACTCGTTAAATTATTTTTCATTATACCTCCTGCTATTTGAAAAAATAAGTGCCGACTTTTGTTTTCCTAATCTTATTCATTTAAGCCTCATTTCAAATACGATATATAATTTATTTTTTGTCAAATTTAATATATATGATTATCTTCTCTAACAAATCCGGAATCATTTCACAATAAACTCCCTCAAAAGACTCCATTTTTATTGATATGAAAATTTATAAAAATCAGATTTTTAGGTAAATGAATCAGGAAAGAAAAAATGAGAGGAGAAACTATATGGATAAAAGCTCACACAAATTAAATTTATTCAAACTCATAATGATAACGCTTGCCTTCATTATGAGCATTCGTAATTTGCCTATGCTTGCAGAGACTGGTTGGGCGCAGATATTCTACATGGTAGTCGCAGCGCTCATTTTCCTTATCCCCACTGCCCTAATCTCTGCGGAGCTTGCAACCGGATGGCCCTCTGCAGGTGGCGTGTACAAATGGATCAAGCTTGCCTTTGGTGACAGAGCAGCATTTGTCGGCGCCTGGATGCTCTGGGTACAGATGTTCTTTGGAATGGTCATGATCGGCTCCTTCATCGCAGCGATGATCGCATTTATTTTTAAACCCGCGCTTGCGAATAATAATTTTTGGTGATTAGCTTGAAATCGGACCAAAGTGAATATTGATCAAAAAATGGAACAAATTTTCTTTTCTATAATTGTATCTAAACTCCATTTCTTTAAGATAAGTCAAGAAATGTATTTTAG
>JAVCDK010000120.1 GCA_030765865.1 Candidatus Celaenobacter antarcticus
GTGAACTTTCCGAAGATGAGCGTTTCGACCTCGGAAGAGAACAGGCAATAAATCTTGCCAGCGATGAGCTGAGCAACCTCATTTTCAGTCCACTCATAAGCCCGGTGGAAGGTGTTGTCCGACAGATCCTCGGGCTGGATTATGTCAGATTGAAAACAGGTTTTATGAAGAACATCATACAAACGAGTGGTATTGTTGAGTCGGATGACAATATTATCGACAGGGAATATGACTCTGACCTGGAGCTTCTTGGCGAACTCAGCAAAGATATTTTGCTTGAAAACCTTGCAATCGACCTTGGGAAGTACATAACACCAGAATGGTACCTGAATTACGAGGCACTCATCAGGAAGGAGATGACCTCAAGAAACGAAACTTATATCGGAGTGCAGCACGAGCTTTCCTTAACTTGGGACCTTCCATATAATTTCAGGTTTATCTATAGATATCAATTCTATCCTGCACAGGGAAAAGACAACCAGGGAATATCATTAGAGACGGTTTTACATTTTTAAAATTTAGATTATACTGATTAAATAGCTCACGGATTTACACAGATTCACGCTGATAATAGTATTGATAATATGCGCCAAATTGCTTCATTTTCTTACGAAAAAAAGGGTATGTCATTCCCGTGGAACATGTCCTCCGCCAGCCGGCGGATTGGGGGAACGGGAATCCAGTTTCTGACCAGGAATATATAATTTACCTTGTCATAAGTAGAAGAGCTTGTGATAAGTAATTATAAAGAAAGTGAGAATTGCCATTTCTCCTTTTTGGAATATTTTTTTTTCTGACGCTTCAAAAAAACAAATCCCCTCTCGAGAGGGGTGATTCCGTAAGGAATCGGGGTGTGTAAAATAAACAAAAAATTGGGTAGCTGCAGATACATCCCGCATAATTTATTGAGCTATACCAACCGTTGCGAAGGTTGGAAAAAAACCATTCGCAAGGTTTTTGCTTCGGGCTGGACTTCATCTCTGGATGGAGTTCAGAAAGAAGAATGAGAAAGAATCACCCTTACCTCAAATTCAGATAAATAGTAGTTTAAAAAATAAAAAAGGGGTAGGTTCAGGTTTATCCTGAACTATATTATGTAAAAAATTACAACTTCATTTTCTACATGGTGAAAAAATGCCGAATATCGAATATTGATTAACCCTGTTAAATAAATCGAAGATTTAGCTTTGCTATTTCACAGGGTTAACAATTTATGATTTGAGAAAGTAGGGGCATTTCTCAGAAATGACCGATTTGTTTACACGGCTGATTAGGGATAATCAGCCAAACACCAAAAAAAATTAGGTGCAGGTACATCCTGCATGATTTATTGAGCCATACCAACCGTTGCGAAGGTTGGAAAGAAACCATTCGCAAGGTTTCCACTTCGGACCGGAATTCCGCCAGCTGGCGGACGAAGTCGAAATGGAGTTCAGAATAGAAGCTATAGAATAATATTATGCTCTGAACTGCTAACTTCTAAGTTGAAATTACCACGGCTAAATTAACAAATTACACACCCGAAATTACATTACAGAATGAGAGAGATATTTTTCCCTAAAATTGCAAAAAAGAAAAATTTGACAGAGTAATAATAGATTACCATAAAAAGATATAATGAAAAGGGATAAGAATGAAACACGGAAATCAATTTATCTAAATTTATCACAGAAGGGCAAACTATGACATAGCTAACTAAAATATAAATATCGCATCTTATTATTTGTTCTACTTGTAAAATCGCCAATTTTATGAACACCAGAATAGCTAAGAAGGATGTGTCCCTTGTGGGACACACTTTCTTGCGTCTTGGTGTTCGGGTATGGCGATACCAACAAGTAAGGCGTAATGAAGGTTGCGTCCTTTTTTATTTATCTGAAAAATAAAAAAATTGGAGGATAAAATCATGAAAAGAATTATTTTAATTTTTATCTTATTACATCTTTTGTTTTCCTTTGCTTTAGCTGATACTATATCTATTGAGACAGCAAAGGAGGTAGCCAAGAATTTGTATTATGAACGTAGTGTTCTTCCATATTCTGAATTTGAAATACTTGATGAGTATTTTACCGAGAAAATTAATGATATAGACTTAATTTACATATTCAACTTTGAGCCACCTGGACATGTTATGGTTTCTTCTGATGATAGAGTTGTGCCAATTTTAGGATATAGTTACGAACATAATTATTCATTGGAAAATCACCCTCCCGCATTAGATTGGCTTATAAATGATTATAAGCATCAAATAAAAGAAGCTATTGACAATGATATAAAAGCAAATTTTGAAATAAAAGAAAAATGGAAAAAGTATTCTGCAGATAATTTTACAAAAGATAAAATGAAATCTGTAAATAACCTTATTTCTACCGAATGGGGACAATTTGGCTATTACAATGACATTGTTGAGCAAAATACTGAATGGGGTGTACCGGTCGGATGTGTAGCAGTTGCCATGGCACAAGTAATGAAATATTGGGATTATCCCAGCACAGGAATAGGTTCTTATGGATATTATGATCCAATTAATCATGATACTACAGGAGCTACAATACCGGGTAGTGATTATGGATGGCAATACGCAGATTTTGGTGCTACTACATATAATTGGGCAAATATGCCAAATGAGGTTACGTCTACAAATACTTCCGTTGCAACCCTTCTTTATCACTGTGGTGTTGGTGTAGAAATGGATTACTGTATCAATGGATCTGGTGCTTATCTTGGGGGAATTGAAATAATATATCCATATAGTGCAAGGGCAGCGTTAGAAAATTACTTTAAATATGATGAATCTGCATATTATTACCAGAAATTTTGGTATTCACAGTCAAGTTGGGAAAATATGTTGAAGGGGGATTTGGATAATAGCTGTCCAATTATTTATTCTGGTGGTGGTCATGCGTGGGTAGTATCTGGATATGAGTATTCTCAATTTTGGTGTAACTGGGGATGGACTTGGCATCATGATGATTGGGATGGATTTTATTCACTGGGCGATTTAACACCTGGAAGCTATGATTTTAATAGTGGTCAAGAAGCAGTGATGCATATTAAACCGTTATTACCAAAACCCAAAATTATTGAAATTAGCTATAATGATGCAATTAATGCAGGTGAGTATAGTGATATTTATATTGAATCAAAAAATATAGCTGCTGATTCGGACGAGGGCTCCATCTCCATTAGTTTCCCAAGTTTTACAACATCTTCAGATGACAATCATGTATATCCTATTAATTATAGTTCTGACGGATATTATAATGAATATCCGCATGATTATGATGATGGTTTACAGATATGGCATATAAATGGTTATCTGTTTGAACCAAATTACTTGTTGGTAGAATTTCATGAGAATAACTGGACTAATCAAGAAACAAATTACTTGCAAATTCGTGTTTACCCTCAAATGAGTGGTGAATTTTATTTTTATGTAAGATCCACATTAGGTATAGGGGAAGAGTTTGTTAATAATCTTATATCCTCTTCATATATCGACCAACAAGGGTGGGAAGTTAATAGATATACAATAAATGTTGCGGGAAGTCCACCAGATGCTGATTTCGTAGGTAGTCCAAGATCAGGGGATGCTCCATTAACAGTTCACTTTACAGACCAATCTAATAATAATCCAACATCTTGGTTCTGGTATTTTGGTGATGGTGGTTCAAGTTCACAACAAAATCCAAACCATATATACCAAAATGCTGGAAGCTACACTGTAGAGCTTACCGCTACTAATCAATATGGTAGTGATACTGAAACAAAAACAAATTACATAACCGTTACAGAACCAGGAAGCCCACCAGTAGCTGATTTCGTTGGTATTCCAAGATCAGGGAATGCTCCATTAACAGTTAAATTTACAGACCAATCTACTAACAATCCAACATGGTGGAACTGGTCTTTTGAAGCTAGTAGTCCAGGTTATCAGCAAAATCCAAATCACACATACGAGAATGCTGGAAGCTACACAGTTTCGCTTTATGTTTCGAATCAATATGGTTATGATACCGAATCAAAACCAAATTACATAACCGTTACAGACCCATCAAATCTTGATTTAATAATTCAAAGTCCGCATGCTAATCCAACAGAAATTGTAGCAGGAACAGAGACAACTGTCTCATGTGAAGTAAAGAATCAAGGAAATGGTTCAGCAGGTTCAAGCATATTGAAATATTATTTATCAAGTGACACAATTTATAGTTTAAGCGATACGGAGTTAGGTTCAGATGAGGTTGGTATTTTATCAAGTGGAGGGACAAGTCCCGAGAATGAACCCCTTACAATACCTCAAGGTACGTCAGAAGGGACATGGTATATTCTATTTTATGCAGATGCAACAAATAATGTAGATGAAATTAATGAAGATAATAATGTAAATTATAAAGAAATAACAGTTTATCCATACGAAAATCTTATCTGGCCTGGAGATACTGATTATAGTGGAATTGCAAATGAGGAGGATATTGACCCGATTGCGGTTAATTGGGGAAAAACAGGAAATCCACGGGGTTCAATTTCATTTGAATGGATAGGAAGTGATTTTCCCGGGAATTGGACAGAACCATTTGCTTCTCTGTCTGATTGTAATGGAGACGGAATAGTTAATATTGCTGATGCTCTAGCAATTTGCCTTAATTGGGAAAAAACTCATTCAGTATCATTAAAACATCCAGTCGCTCCAGATAATTTAGAAGAATACAGAGATAATTTTGTTATGATTTACAACTCACTTGGTGACAGTGAAATTGAAATCAAGATAAGAAATCATATTGCTGAAATTTTTGATCTGCCAATAATTGAGATTGTAAAACAATATAATTTATTACAAAATTTTCCTAATCCATTTAGTCAAACTACAAAAATTAGCTTTGATTTAAAGAAAGATGAAACATTTAGTATCATAAAGATATGGAATATTAAAGGGCAGTTGGTAAAGCAAATTGGAACTGAAAATGTACAATATGGATCAAATACAGTGGTGTGGAACGGAAAGGATCAAAAGGGAAATGAATTGCCTAATGGAATTTATTTTTACCAGTTAGAAACAAATGATTGGAAATCTAAAATAAAGAAAATGGTTTTGATGAGATAAGGAGAAAAAATGTTGAAACAAGGTATAAATCTTTTCAGTAAAGCAAAAATTGTTGGGAAATACATAATAATAATCCCAATATTTGCATTAACATTAATTATGTTGAGTTGCTGGGACAACGGCCCAGAACCGGAACTAGATCCTGTTTTGTATATTAATCCAACAAATATCAATTTAGGTAAACATAATGCAAATCATTCATTTTCTTCAAGTTTTATAGTTAAGAATACAGGTAGCGGAACATTAAAAATAAATGATATTACAGAAAATGTAGACTGGATTACATCTATATCACCAACTTCTTTTAATTTAACTGCAAATCAACAGAAAACTATTTATTTCTCAGGTAAATTTCCCATAACTCCTGTGTCGTTTAATACAAATATAAATATTAATTCTAATGTCGGTGATAAGCATGTATATGTCCATGGTGTAGTTAGTCCTAAACTCTATTTCTCAGAATCAGAATACAATGTTTCTTTGGGAAGTTATGTTGAAATTACCATAAAAATAGATAATGTAGAAAATTTATTTGCTTGCTCTATGGTTATAGAATATAATACATCTGTAGTTGAATATAATGAAAGTAGTCTAATTTCTGGAAATTTCTGGTCTGGAAATTTAGTAGAGATGTCCATAGAAGATGAGAATGGTTTAAATGTTTGTATCGGATTAATGCAATCAAGTGCTATTGATGGTATTACGGGTAGCGGTGATTTATTTAGTTTTCAACTGAAAGGTAAATCAGTAAATGAGGCAGCGTTAGAAATAAAGGGTGTAAATTTAATAGACGAAGATGGAAATTATATTAATAATTTTGATGATTTGGAGATAACAAACAGTATAGTAGTAGTTAATTAGATTCAATTTGAAAGGACAATTACTTGAGACAGTTATTCATGGTAGTTTTGACCATGGATATCATTCAGTTGATTATTCAGTAGAGAACTTAACTAATGGTATTTATTTCTACAAGATGAGCGTTGATGGAGTTGATAAAGAAATTAAGAAGATGATATTGCTGAGATAAAGAAATAGATAAAAAAAAATATAGATACCCTCAAAAATGAGGGGATTTTTTTACTTGTTTTCTATCGTTGCTAAATTTGCAAAAGAAGCAATATTATAAACATGCCGGAAATATTTTATATCTTATAAAAAACTTTACTAAATATTTTGATGACTGGAATTATGCAATAAATTATCAAAAGATTTATGAAAAGTATGAAAAAAATTATATTCTTTATTTTAGTAGCTCTTTTTACTTTTTGCACGACCTCGGTTTTTGCGCAAGTCGAGTACAATTATATTTCCGATATTGAGATCACAGGAAATATCAATGTGACCACACAGCTTATCAAATCTGCATCAGGTCTGGCACTTGGGCAGATATACTCTGCCGACAAGATAACTAAAACTATTCAGAACATCTATAAACTTGGATTGTTCAGTGATATTCAGGTTGATAAAGCACAAAGCGATAAGGGAGTGAAGATAATCATTCAGGTTTCTGAATTTCCTATTGTACAGGACTGGGAGATAACCGGTAACAAAAAGATACGTCTTGACGATATAAAGAAGCAATTCAGACTCGTTCGTGGTGATTATTGGTCCGGTGAACGGGAGCTTGAAATCAAGAATAAAGTTCTTGAGCTTTATTTCTCGAAAGGATATAGACTTGCTGCCGTCAGTTTCAAAGAAGAACCTGTAGTGAGTAACAGGATCGAGCTTACCATTGTCATAAATGAAGGGCATAAAGTTGTGGTCCGTGAGATTAGCTTCAAAGGTAATGAAAAAGTCACAGAAAAGAAACTCCGCAGGATTATTAAGACAAAGAAGAGCGGCTTCCTTCGCTCAGGGGTGTTCGATCAGGAAAAATTTGATGAAGATCTGACCCGCGTTGTTGATTATTACAATTCCAAGGGTTATATTGATGCTGCGATCATTGGCTGGGAACCCAAATACGATGAAAACGGACGGCTCTTTCTGACAATCAATTTATACGAAGGCAATCAATACAGGATTGGCACTATATCCATTGAAGGCAACACATTATTCAGCCAAGAAATACTTCTTCGCCAGCTTAAGTTTGAAAAGAATGAGATCTTTAACAGCGAAGAATTTGATGAAAAACTGAATGGCATACGTTCAATGTATTATGAAGAGGGTTATATCTACTCAACCGTTTCTCCTCAGATCAATCCCCAGGGAGAGATTGTAAATATCAACATCTTTGTGCAGGAAAACAACCGCGCAAAGGTCAGGCAGATCTATGTCGAGGGAAATAAGAAGACAAAAGAAAAGATCATTCGAAGGCAGCTCGCAATCGTGCCTGGTGATTACTTCAGGCAGTCTTTGCTCATTCAAAGCCAGAGGAACATATATAATCTCGGATTTTTCGAACCCAATATTGGGCTGGATTACCAGCCAATAAACGACGACGGTGATATTGACCTTATTTTCCAGCTTGAAGACAAAGAATCCGGCACTGCAAATATGGGTGTGAATTATGATGAAGAGGATAAGCTTACAGGATTTCTTTCTTTATCTCATAATAATCTTTTCGGGAAAGCATGGGGATTGAAATTGACCTGGGAATTCAGCGGCTCGAAGCAGGAATATGATATCAGCTTTACCAATCCATATTTTTATGACACAAATATTCTTGTCGGCGCGGATGTTTATCATCAAAGGAATGATTGGAAAAATTATAATTATAAAGTAATAAAATCTGGTGGAGGATTCCGTATTGGAACTAAGATTCCTTGGGTCAACTATGCGAAGGTCACCACAGGGTATTCAATAACCCAGAAACAGTATAGTATTCTGGATATAAACGATGATGTTTCTACTTCACTGCAGGATCTGGCCGATAGAGGAAAAATACTTACAAGTACTGCATTTCTCACCATGGAACGAGACGATAGAGATAATGTGTTCCGTCCAGGTGAGGGCTCGCTTGTGCGCTCATACACAGAGCTCGCCGGTGGAATTCTTGGCGGAAGTGAAAACTATATTAAAGAAATAATTCAAACAAACTGGTATCTGAAACTTTTCTGGAAATTCTCGCTTGGCACACGCTGGAGAGTCGGTTATGTAAAAGCATTTGGCGATACGGATGAAGTGCCACCGGACGAGCTTTTTTACCCCGGAGGTACAGGTGCTGACGGTATTCGAGGATATCCAGACAACAGTGTTGTTCCTGAAGGTCAGGATGGAGGTAGAGCAGAATTTATCACATCCACTGAAATCACATTCCCTATTTCCGGTGACCAGATAATCGGAGTGATGTTCCTTGATGCTGGTAATTCGTACAATTACCTCTCGGAGATCAATGTACAAAAACTAAAAAAAGGAATTGGAATGGGTGTTCGCATCATGTCGCCTATGGGCCTTCTCGGATTTGATTATGCATATGGCATGGACAGAAAAGTGAATAATAAGTGGCAGTTCCACTTCCAGTTTGGCTCAACATTTTAAGAAAAATTCATTTTATATAATAAGGAGATGTTATAATGAAGTTCAAAAACATTCTAATTGTGATGTTATTGGTTCTGATACCAACAATGGTATTTGCTGCCGCACAGAAGATCGGTGTGATTGATGTCGACAAAGTATATAATAGCTTTGAAGAGAAGACTGTTGCAGAACAGCAGTTCTACCAGGAATCGGATCAGTGGCAAAAGGATCTTGATGAAAAAGAAGCGGAAATAACGCGTTTGAAGAATGAATACGAGAATCTTCCTCCAATCGTATCCAAAGAACGTCGCGATCAAAAGATGAAAGATATCGAACAGAAACAAACCGATTTCTATAATTTATCAAATGATTATCGAAACAAAGCGATCGAACGACAAATGGAGCTTCTTGCACCTATCAGTGAGAAGATAGTTGCTGCCATCAACGAGGTTGCCGAAGAAAATGGTTTGGACATTGTGTTAAATACCATGCAGGGTGAAGTTGTGCTCTATATCAAACATGAGAATATTGATATCACTGATGCTGTCATTGAAAAGCTTAATGTAAACGCTACTCCCGCACCTGAAGAAAAAACTGAGGAATGAAGAAATTCGCTTTAGTGCTCCCTCTTGAACAGCTTGCTGCCGTCGCTGAAGGTAAGTTGATCAAAATTCGGGAATGCACTTGTAATGCTGTAGCTTCTCTTGAAGAAGCAGATGAGAATACTGTTGTCTTTTTTCAGGATACAAAATTTGAAAAAGCATTTGCAGAATCCAAAGCAGGTATTTTCCTCATTCCTGAAAAATTGGATTTGAATACACTACCCAAACGAAATTATATTCTTTGTTCAAAGCCGTATTTTTCTTTTTTAAGGATCGTTGCTTATTTCTTGCAATCAACACAAAAACCGGTAAAGGGCAGAGATATTCATCCAACCGCAATTGTTGCTGAATCTGTAATAATTCCAGACAATATAACCATTGCAGCTAATGCTGTGATCGGAGAAAATGTTGTTTTGGGAGATTATTCATCAATTCATGAAAATGTTGTTATCAAAAATGATGTGGTCATTGGTGAAAGGTGCTGTTTGTTCCCCGGGGTGATCATTTACAGTGAAGTCCAGATAGGGTGTGAGGTGAGTATTCACGCAGGGAGTGTAATCGGGTCGGATGGTTTCGGTTATATCTGGGATGGGAAGAAGCATCAAAAGATACCCCAGGTTGGCAGGGTAATTATTGAAGATGATGTAGAGATCGGTGCAAATGTTTCAATCGACAGAGGTGCACTTGGCGACACGATCATCCGTAAAGGTTCAAAGATTGATAATCTCGTTCAAATCGCTCACAATGTTGAAGTGGGGGAATATTCGATCCTCTGCTCACAAGTTGGGATTGCAGGAAGTTCAAAGGTTGGAAACAACTGCATTTTTGCAGGACAGGTCGGGATTGCAGATCATGTAAAAATCGGAAATAATGTCAAAATTGGCGCTCAATCCGGAGTTCCGAACGATATTCCCGACAATAAGATCGTGCTTGGCTATCCTGCAATAGATATCGGATTGCAAAGAAGGATTCTCGCCTCGTTAAAAGAATTACCCGATATGCGGAAATACTTCCATCGGCTGAAGAAGGAAGAAACTAATGTACATTCATGAAAATCAACAAACCATTAAGGATTCAATAAGCTATACTGGCATCGGCTTACATACAGGGACGATCAGTACCGTAACGTTTAAACCTGCACTGGAAAACGCAGGTATAATTTTCCGCCGTACAGATCTGCCGGGGCAACCGGAAATCCCTGCTAACATAAAGCATGTTACAAGTTTGGACAGAGGAACAAATATTGGCATCAAAGATGCAACTGTCGCTACTATTGAGCATGTGCTTTCTGCAATCATGGGACTGGAGATAGATAATATTATCGTTGAAGTTGACGGAGAAGAAATCCCTGTTGCCGACGGCAGCGCTATTGAGTTTGTAAAAGCACTGAAGAAATGCGGTTTAGTTAAGCAGAATGCAGAGCGCAAGTATCTTGAGATCAAGAAACCCATATCCTTCTCGGTTCCGGAACAAAATGTTGATGTGGTTGTTGTACCTTCGGAATCTCTGAAAATAACATTTTTCATAGATTTTGACCATCCAAATCTTAAACCTCAATACACTTCAATGATTTCCCTCAAAGATGAGTATGAGAAGGGATTTGCTTCTGCAAGGACTTTCTGTTTTATCAATGATATCAAACAGCTTCGGGCAGCAGGATTAATAAAAGGTGGCAGCCTGGACAATGCGCTGGTCATCGGCGATGAAAGTCTTTCTGATAAAGATGTGCAAGAGCTGAGAGAACTTTTCAATATGAAAGGGGAGGTCAAACTTAATGAGCAAAAGTTATTAAATTCCACTCCCTTAAGATATTATAATGAATTTGTGCGGCATAAAGTGGTTGATCTCATTGGAGATCTTGCACTTCTGGGTATTTTTGTAAAGGGGCATATTCTTGCTGCCCGATCGGGACATAGAACGAATATCGAGCTGATAAAAAAGATCAAGCAGCAGTATGAGAATGAAATATTAAAAGCTAAATATCAAAAAAAGCAAACCAAGGGAGTTGTCTTTGATAATGAGGCAATCCAGCGAATACTTCCACACCGATATCCGTTTTTACTTGTTGATAAGGTTATTGAGTTCACACCGGGAGAATCAATAGTAGGTGTAAAGAATGTTACTGCGAACGAGCCTTTCTTTCAGGGGCATTTTCCAGATCATCCTGTTATGCCGGGAGTACTCATTGTAGAAGCAATGGTCCAAACGGGTGGCATTCTCGTTCTTAACGAATGTCCAGATCCGCGTGATTTTGTGGCGTATTTCCTTTCAATAGATAAAGTGAAATTCAGAAAACTGGTTGTTCCCGGAGATACAATGGAATTTCATATGAGATTAGTCCGGTCACGGGTAGGAGTACATTTGATCAAAGGCAAAACATATGTTAATGATAACCTGGTTTGTGAAGGGGAATTTAAAGCTAAATTGGTAAAAAAACATGAATCAGATAATTCATCCAACAGCAATAATTGATCCCAAGGCGCAGATCGGAAATAATGTAGAGATTGGACCTTTTTCAATTATTGGACCGAAAGTAATACTCCAGGATGGAGTAAAAATATCATCAAATGTTGTGATAGATGGTCGCACAACCATTGGAAAAGGTTGTAGAATTTTTCATTCTGCGGTGATCGGTACCGAACCTCAGGATCTTAAATATGCCGGAGAAGATACGGCAGTCGAGATCGGTGAATACACAACAATAAGAGAGTTCGCAACCATCAACCGGTCATCAAATATTGAGCAACCAACCCTGGTCGGCAGTTATTGCCTGCTGATGATTTATACGCATGTTGCACACGATTGCAAGCTTGGTGGTCGAGTCATTCTGGCGAACAGCGTGAATTTAGCAGGACATGTTATCATCGAAAATAATGCCACAATTGGTGGTTTAACTCCTGTTCACCAATTTGTTCATATCGGCTGTTTTGCCTTTATTGGTGGGCTTTCACGGGTGACTCAGGATGTCGCACCCTATACTCGCGGTGCCAGCGTTCCATATAAAACAGTTGGACTTAATTCCGTTGGTTTGCGACGTAGTAATTTTTCTGCTGAAACAAGAGCAATATTGAAGAAGCTCTATAAGATATTCTATAATTCAAATCTCAATACTGCACAGGCATTAGAAAAAATTAAGTCTGAAATTGAGATGATCGATGAAGTGAAACATTTTGTTGAGTTTGTAGAAAATTCAGAACGCGGAATTGCAAAGTAAAGATTTTATATTTATTTTTATAAAAAAAATTGACAGAGTAAGTAATGACAGTAACTTATGGCGTGCATATAGCAAAAAATGATGCGGAGGCACATATGACAAAACAAGAGTTAATTGAAAAAGTTGCTATGGGTGCAGACCTTTCTAAGAAGAAAGCTGGTGACGCTGTTAATTCTGTATTTGATAGCATCAAATTAGGACTTGAAAAAGGTGACAAGGTCACTATGGTGGGCTTTGGAACATTTAGTGTGGCAAAAAGAGCTGCACGCACTGGTCTGAATCCTGCAACTGGTGAAAAGATTCAAATCCCTGCGACAAAAGTTCCCAAATTTAAAGCGGGTAAAAAACTTAAAGAAGCAGTCAAATAATCACCATTTTATACGAGCAAGGGGCTTGCCCCTCGCTCGTTTTATTAAAACAATTCGGGGTTAAACATGAAGTTTAATGTTCATAGAAATCAAATTTTACAAAAAGTCCAATTCATCAACAGCATTGTTCCTGTAAGAAATCCTTTACAGATACTCACCAATATCCTCCTTGAAGCAAATGGCGAGAAAGGAAAAATTCGCCTTGCTGCTACGGACCTTGAGGTTTCAGCAGTTACAGAAGTTGAATGTAATGTACTTGAATCTGGAAAGATAGCAATTCCCGCCAAAAATTTTACGGATATTATTCGTGCTCTTCCTGATGATGAGATTCAATGCGAGCTGGATAACAAAATGCTCAATATCAAGTGCCAGCATAGTGAATTCAGTTTGATATATGCAGACCCGGAAGATTTCCCTGAAATTCCGGAACGAGAGTGGGAAAACAGCTTTACTATGGATGC
>JAVCDK010000172.1 GCA_030765865.1 Candidatus Celaenobacter antarcticus
AGCTTTATCGAAATAGATAAATGCCTGTATCCAGTTTTTTTTGTTATCAAAGCATTTACCGATGAAGAATGCGACTTCCTTACTTGCAGGAAATTTTTTCTCTGCACTTTTCAGTACTGAGATCGCATTATCCCATTCTTTAAGCGCCACATACTGCTCTGCAAGAAAAGTGTAGGTTGAAACAAGATTATTGAAGTATGGCATGATCTCCTTGAAATAGCCGACCGCTTCTTTTCTTCGGTCCAAATATACAAGGGCAACGGATTTATTAAAAAGCATCTCGGGAGTTTCAATACGAATTTTGGAGTACCACTCTAACGCCTTGTGTGCTTTCCCCTTTTGAGCAAGATACACATTTCCCATCAGAAAATTTAACTGACTACTATCCGGAAACACGACAAGTCCTTTTGCAATTATCTTTTCTGCTTTCTTAAACAACCTGTGCGTCATATAAATGAGATAAAGCATTTCATATGCCTTAAAAGTATCCGGGTGATCAGCAATAAGCTCATACAGGATATCTTCTGACAGAAGCCAGTTTTTTTTGCTGTGATGCTCTGCCTCGAGGAGCTTTGCTTTAATAAGATTATCCATTGATTACACTCTGTTCAAATGAATTAATCACGTCAATAATCTCGTTCATTGAGATAAGATGGTTTATCCGGTCACGAAGATGTGATGAGTCGTGCATCCCTTTTGTATAGAAAGGAACGAATTTTCTGAATAATTTGATCGCAGTCGTTTCTCCATAAAAATCCGCACTTGCCAGCAGGTGTTCCTTCATTATATTAATTCGCTCCTGGATTGTGATTTGGAGACTTTCTATATTTCCCATTTCATCTTTGATATGTGAGAATAACCAGGGATTTCCAAGGGCTCCTCGTCCTACCATAATGGAATCACAACCGGTTTCTTCGAACATCCTTATACCATCCTCAGCAGTAAGTATATCACCGTTTCCAATAACAGGAATTTTCACTAATTCTTTTGCTCTTTGTATATAATCCCAATTACTTTTTCCAGAAAACAACTGACTCCCGGTTCGTGGATGAATTATTATTGCTGATGCTCCTTCATCTTCAATAATTCTTACAATTTCATCGAAATGTTCATCGGAATTCCAGCCGATCCTGATTTTCACTGTGAATGGTGTATCTTGCAGCAATTTTCTCGTTTTACGAACTATTGAAGCGATTTCTTTTGGATTTTTCAGGAGAGCTGCGCCAGCCCCGTTCTTCACCACTTTTTTGATGGGACAACCCATATTTATATCAAAGAAATCCGGCTCGAATTTTCGGAGAAATTGAATACCCTTTACAATTTTATCTGCAGTATTACTGAAAACCTGCAAGCCGATCGGTCTGTCTGCATCATCAAATTCAGCTAAAACCTCGGTTTTCTTATTTTTATGTATAAGTGCATCTGCACTGATCATTTCTGAGAGCACGACATCTGCCCCGAACCGCCTGCACATTTTTCGATATACATAGTCCGTGTAACCTGCAAGCGGTGCGAGCCAGAGCTTTTTATTGAAGAATTCTTGTGATTTCATGATATAGCAATAAGGTAATGACCTAAGCGAGTGTGGCAACTATTTTAGAATTTCTAAATACTAATCTCGAATGACTAATAAAATGACAAAATCAAAATGTTAAAAAATATTTTATCGATCGGATGGGCTTTACTGCGAAGCATGAACTGGGAATTTATTTAATTGTGGCTACTTTTTTTGAAATATACTTTGGGAATTAACACCAGTAGCAGCAGCCCATACTGAACTTTTGTCGAAGCATTAAAGTTAACTCAACCATTGGGGAAAGTGTAAACCAAAAGCTGCGAGGGCCGTCCGGCTGCATGCGCTCGTTAGCACTTTAATTATAGGTGAATACCGTTTTTAATTATGTCTTCGACCAAGTTACCATACCAAACAACACCGACGTCATACCCTTGTTTTCTAATAATTGTAAAATCATCAAATTCGATTGGATGGCTTCTTAAATAAGGTTCACCTGAATAAATTCCTAAAAATACAAACTGCTTTTCTTTGGAATACATGACTTGGCCATCTATCATGTTAATATTGATTGGCCTTGATATTACCAAACTGCCTGAAGAACCTGGAAAAAGTTTTGCATCAATTAAAAAATAGGGTTTGCCATTAAATGGTGCACCCCACCTTGAAGCAATAATTCCAGACTTCACTATCGGGAACAAATTAAACTTATCGTAAAACCCTCTTGGGTATCCAATCACAATTGCATCGTCTGATGCTTGCACCTCTATTTGTTTATGTTGTGGGGATTGTTCATTACTTATCGCATTCCATTGAATGTAGTCTTGCGAATTATCCTCTGCTATCTCAATTAGATAATCAGAAACATCAATAACAGCTACATCAACTGTAGAATTAATGTGAAACAATGCCCTCTTTTTTACTTCTTCTTGGCTTAATTGGATTGGAGCCCATTGAAGGCGGTTACCGGAATTAATTTTTCTTAAATGAAACGAAAATGAATCTGGTAAAACTTCTGATTTATCTTTTTTCTTATGTAATACAACATGTCTATTTGTCACCAACCATTGTTTTGTTATACTTCTCCACTGAGGTCCTTGCTTATCGGTTGGCGCAAATTCCATATAGAAAAAGCCTGATCCTTGGCTTGTATTTCCCTAATATTGACCGAGAAGCAACGAAGTAATTGTATTGAAAATGTCATTGATTTTCATTTTATCTCCTATATTGTGCTAACTATGTATTAATACACCAACAAACGCTGTATCTTCATTATGGCTATATTTCATAATAACACAAATCCTTCATTATCATTTAAAACCACATTGCGAAAAAATGTAATAGCGTTTCACTGTCAACTTTTTCACAATCCACTCCTTTTTTCCAAAACTTGTTTGAGAACGTAATAATAACATATCGCAACGATGTTGCTCCGATCTTTTTATTCTCACCTTCCCGATGCTTACGCATCAGGTTACAAATATGAAACACCTAAGGTGTTTGCAGAAATTGTTAATTAAAATATCTAAATGCACATCTTGTAAAAAGTTCCCATAGGAACGCTATGTTTATAATGGAGACCATTAGCTCTCTGAATCAAATACAAAGATTTTATTGAGCACCTTCGGTGTAAAATGTTATTAATGAAAGGACACATTACAAAGTTCCTTCAGGAACGACATGTTTCTTACGGAATGCGTCAATTTTATGAAATAAGTAAATTCTGCAGGAATTTTAATTCTTTCTGTACACTTCTTTGCGATGTGCAATGCGCAATATCATTACCGTATCGTCATTAATAATGGAGTATATAATTCGATATTCTCCTACTCGATATTTACGTAATTTGTTAAATTTCCACTTTAAGCTTGGATATTTATTAGCATTTTGCGTGAGAACAGTCTCAATTTTATGTAATATGTTTTTTACTTTTTTACCATCAATTTGCTGAAGGTCTTTTAAGACTGATTTCTTAAATGTTATTTTATATTCCAAGATTGGCTCTCATGTCATCTAATGAAATTACCGCATCCGTGTGATCATTCAATCTATCAAGAGCTATTTGGTAATCTGCCCTTTCTGTCAAATAGAGCTCCACTGCCTTTTGGATATGAAACGACTTTGACCTTTCGGTCTCTTTCGAAATAGTATTGAGCTCATTTGCCAAATTATCAGGCAAGCGAACTGAAATAGTAGTACTCATGTTATTTCCTTGTAATTTTTGTATTACAAAATACTACTCTGCAATAATTGTTGTCAAGTAACTAATGAAATACAATTATTGTTTCACCATAAAATCCTTTCGTGTCTTTTCGTGCCTTTCGTGGTTAAAATCTTTCATAAATATCTTGTCAATCTTGAAAGCATCCGGACACTTGGTACATCATGAAGAAAGAAAAAGTGATCGTACTCCTCAGCGGCGGATTGGATAGTTGTGTAGTTACAGCTATCGCACAGGAAAACTATCACCTGTGCTTACTGCATGTGAATTATGGTCAAAGAACTGTCACGCGAGAAGAACAGGCATTTAAGGATATCGCAGGATATTATAAGGTCAAAGACATTCTGGAAGTTGATGTTGGTTATCTTCAGAAGATAGGTGGATCAAGTCTGACTGATCAATCTATGCCCATACCTGAAAACAAAAACAACAATGTGATTCCTTCGACTTATGTTCCTTTCCGCAATGCAAACCTACTCTCTATTGCGACGGCATGGGCGGAAGTAATTGGTGCAATCAAAATATTTATCGGTGCTATGGAAGAGGACAGCAGCGGTTACCCGGATTGCAGAGAGAAATTTTTTAAAAGTTTTAATAATACTATCATAGAAGGCACAAAACCGGACACACATATCGAAATCGAAACTCCCATCCTGCATAAGAAGAAAACAGAAGTTGTTCAACTTGGTATGGAATTGAAAGCTCCGCTCCACTTAACATGGTCATGCTATCAAAATGAAGAAAAAGCATGTGGGCTTTGTGAAAGCTGCATGCTGCGCATAACTGCCTTCCGGGAAGCCGGCTATCCTGACCCAATCCCCTATGCAATACCCATCACATGGAAAAGTTAATTAAAAAATACAGAGAATACCTTGTTTCTCAAAATTACTCGAAGCACACTCTTCGTGCATATCTCGGAGATGTTGAACAATTTTTTGATTTCATTAAGAAATTTTTTCCTGATGAGAATGTCAGCATCGAAGAGATAAATAAATCCATGTTCCGTGATTTTCTTCAGCATCTCAGCGAGCAAAAGGACGGCAACAGAACTCTTGCAAGGAAGGTCATTTCGATCAGGGCATTCTTTTCATACATGATACAGAATGGTTATACAACGCATAATCCTCTCATAGAAATTAAAATCCCCAAATTTGAAAAATATGTTGCTACTTTTCTTACGGAAGATGACATGCGCTTTGTTCTACAAATTCCCGATCAGGAAGATGCGCTTGGGATTCGGAATCTCGCTATTCTCGAACTGCTTTACAGTACAGGCATTCGTATCGGTGAACTTGCCGGTCTTAAGATCAAAGATGTGGATTTCCGACAAAATCAGATCAAAGTACTTGGTAAACGCTCCAAGACAAGGATCATTCCAATGGGAAGTTTTGCCATTGCCGCCCTGGAAAAATATCTTAAAATTAGAGATTCGTTTATCAAAGATATGGATGTGCCCGAAGTTTTTGTGTCAAAGAATGGCAATCCCCTTTCTGCTGACGAACTCAGATATATTGTGAATAAATATCTTAAAGTGATTGAAAAATCAAAAAATTACAGTCCTCATACTCTTCGTCACACTTTTGCAACACACCTGCTTAATCATGGCGCTGATCTACGCTCTGTGCAGGAACTTCTCGGTCACAGCAGCTTGACATCAACAGAAGTATATACGCATACTTCCATGCAAAAATTAAAAGAAGCATACAAAACGGCACATCCGCATGGTGATAGAAAATAACTCGAAAATTGACAAAATACTCTCACAAAATTCAAACATGAAGGTACTATGAGCAAAAATATTATTATAGGAATCGCAGGCGGTACAGGTTCGGGAAAAACGACCCTGGCTGAAAGGATTATTGAAGAACTCAATGAGCCAAATGTACTCATCATCAAGCAGGATGCATATTATAAACCTCATTCAGAACTAAGTTTTGATGAACGCAAAAAGATAAATTTTGACCATCCTGATGCCTTTGACACATCGCTTCTTATTAAGCATCTTAATAATCTTAAGAACAATGTCCCTATCAATTTACCGCAGTATGACTTCACAACACATCTGAGAAAAAAAGAGACAATTACCATCTCACCCCACAAAGTGATTATGCTTGAAGGAATTCTCGTATTTGAAAACAAAGAACTGCGTAATCTTCTGGACATCAAAATCTTTGTCGATACCGATGCTGATGTGCGAATATTGAGAAGGATCAAACGAGATATTAAAGACCGGGGACGCAACTTTGAATCCGTGTACAATCAATATATGAAAACCGTACGACCAATGCATCTTGAGTTCGTGGAACCTTCAAAAAAATATGCCGATATCATTGTCCCCGAAGGTGGCATGAACAGGATCGCAATCGATATGATCGTATCAAAAATAAAACAAATTTTACAAGAAAGTGAGGAATAATGAAAAAATATATCATTACCTTAATTGGAACTCTTATTTTCTGTACAGCCGTATTGTATGCAACAGATATGACCGTGTACAATCAGAATTTTGCCACAGTGCGAAGTGAACTTTCAATCGTACTGCAAAAGGGTTTGAACCTGTATAGTTTTGATGACATTCCGGCAGCGATACAACCAACGTCGGTTCATCTTGAGCCGGTTAAATCTTCTGATACAGTGGTCATCATGCTTCAAAATTTCGAGTATGACCTGGCGAATACAAATAAAATACTCGATAAATATCTCGATAAAACTATCACTCTTATTACAATAAGCGGTGAACTGTTTTCAGGTATATTGAAATCTTTTGATTATGACACAATTGTCATCCAGAACTCGAACGGTGGGATAAATATGGTCAATCGGGATGAAGTGCAGAATATCGATCTTGAAAAGATGCCTGAGAACTTCTTCACAAAACCTACATTGAACTGGGAGTTGCTTTCCAATAAATCCGGTGATACACCCTGTAAGCTGAGCTACATTACCAATAATATTTCATGGGATGCGCAGTATGTAGGCATACTCGATAATGATGACAAACATCTTAATCTATCATCATGGATCTCTCTCAAGAATAATTCCGGAAAAGCATTCAAGGATGTAACGCTTAAACTGATGGCTGGTGATGTAAATTTAGCCCCGGTATCTCCAACCATGCAACGTGAAATGGCTATGAAAGCAGATGGTTTCCTTGACTATGAACAACCTCAGATCACAGAAAAGGAATTCTTCGAATATCATCTTTATACTCTGGAAAACAAAACTGTGGATATTAATAACAATCAGCAGAAACAGCTCTCGCTCTTTGATCCGACCGATGTGAATGTTATAAAGATATATCGCTACAATACAAATTATGGAAATGATATTTCAGTGCTTATCAGCTTCAAAAATGATGAAAAATCCGGTCTTGGTATTCCCCTGCCAATGGGGAAATTACGCATCTTTAAAACCCAAGATAATGACGCTGCTGAATTTGTAGGTGAGGATCACATCGAGCATACTCCAAGAAATGAAGAGGTTGAGATCACAATTGGAACCGCCTTTGACATTAAGGGTGAATGCATTCTCGCAGAGAGCAATCGACCAAGTCAGAAATCCCGTGAGGAAAAATACGAGTGTGAGATTCGCAATCAAAAGAAAGAACCGGTTTCCATCGAAGTAACACGAAGTCTCGGTACAAACTGGACGATCACGAAATCGGATATTTCCTATACAAAAAAAGATGCCTATACAGTAGAATTCCAGGTAAAAGTTCCAGCTGAGGATAAAGTTAATTTTTATTTCACGGTGTTGTATAAGTATTGATTTTCTTGGTAATTTTTAAATACTGGATTCCCGTTTTCACGGGAATGACATCGGTTTTGAATAGATTCAACATGGAAACAGGAAAAGCTAAGAAAAAGATGGATACTATTCTGCACTTACTTTTTCCATTATCTTTTATTGCATGTAATTGTTAAATATCCAATGCAAAGAAAAATTCAAAAGACAATATTTACTCTTATCATTATAGGCATTATTTTTATTATTGGGGAATCCAGCCTGTGCGCCGATGACTTGATAATCAAAACTATCGAAATTTCCGGCAATTCTCATTTTACTGATACCGAGATCATACGAGTTCTTGATCTTCAGCCCGGAGAAAAATTTTCATATGAGACGCTAAACCAAAATATCCATAATATCCTTCAACTCTACTTCTCTCGCGGGTTTTATCTCACAAAGCTTTCACCACCTGAAGTAATACCCTCCGATGATGGAAAAGGTGTTTCGATCAAGCTGAACATTGACGAGGGGCAGCGACTTCTTATTAAAAAGATTACGTTCAGGGGCAATAAATATTTTTCCCAGGAAAAACTCAAAACCTACCTTTCCATGCACAAGAATTTACCCTTCTCCATCCAAAAAGCAAACAGTGACATGATGATGATCACTACTACATATTCCGAAATGGGTTATCCATTCTGTGAGGTTATTCTGGATAGCTTGAGAATTGTAGAGGATTCTCTTTTCCTCAATTACGACATCCGGGAAAACGAGTTTGTACGAATTTCGGATATTATCTTTAAGGGGAATACGGTTACACAGGAAAAAACTCTCGAGCTGCTTCTAAATTTTCAGGAGAATGAGATATATGATTCCAGGAAAATAGTACGCGCAAGGCAGAATCTGCTTCAAAAAAAATACATTGAATCAGTTGAGATAATACCCGTAAATAACTGGCAGTTAATGGTCATCATCAAAGAAAAGAGTATGAACCATTTTCAGGGTGTGCTCGGGTTGGCTTCTTCAAAGGAAGACATTCCATTTATAGAACGTCTCACCGGATTTATTGATTTTTCATTTCTTAATATTCTCGGAACCGATAGAGAAGTACAGCTCAAATGGAATAAGCTGACTTCTAAATCGTCAGAATTTTATATATCCTACCGCGAACCATTTATTCTTGCTCAACAGATTTCAGCAGAGGGCTCCCTCCGAAGAAAGACTGTGGATACAACCTATGTCAATACCGATCTTCGGATCGCATCCTTTTTCACTATGAAAAATTACAGCAGGATCGGGTTACAATATACTTCCAGCAGCTCTATTGAAGACACAGTCAGCATAGACAGAAATGGTGTGGGAGCAATGCTCGAAATCAACAAACTCGAGTATCCGATCAATCCGAGAAAAGGATATAAAAATTCAACTAACTATACGATACGATGGAGCTCGAAAAAATCCTACGATCAGCTCATTTCTGAAGAGATAGAAGTCATAATCCCCTTGAATTACTATAATGTATTCTATTTAAAAGGGCTCACCAAACTCATTTTTACAAAAAATGACACCCTTTCAACTTATGATAAGTTTTCCTTTGGAGGTTATGAAAGCTTAAGGGGATTTGTTGACAATCAATTCATAGCTGCAAAATTCGGTATCATCAGTTTTGAATACAGATACCTGCTATCACGTGATTCACGTGCGTTTGCATTTGTTGATTACGGCTATTGTAAAGAATATAAAAGCTTGATCGGAGTTGGTTTGGGTGTTCGTCTTAAAAGCAAAATCGGTATTATCAAGATAGATTATGGGATCGGCTATCAGGACGGAACCTGGACAAATCCTTTGCAGGGCACGGTTCATTTTGGACTGGAAACAGGATTTTAAATTTTTGATAAGGAGTTTCATTGAAATTATCTCAACTTGAAATTGTCGGATTCAAATCCTTTGGTGAGCCAATAAAACTTAGTTTTTCAAAGGGGTTGACGGGCATTGTAGGTCCTAACGGATGTGGAAAATCAAATATTTCCGATGCGATCCACTGGGTTTTGGGAGAACAGAATGCACGAAGACTCCGCGGCGGAACAATGCGTGATGTTATCTTTAAAGGAACGCGAAAGCGAAGTGCACACAGTTTTACAGAAGTCTCAATAATTATTGAAAATGACAAAAATATCCTTCCTGTTGAATATAAAGAGGTCAAGATAACACGAAAGCTCTACGTTGATGGCGAAAGCGAGTATAAGATCAACGGACAGTCCTGCCGCTTGAAAGATATCTTTAATCTCTTTTATGACACGGGCATGGGACGCAGAGCTTATTCCTTTATGGAACAAAAAATGATCGATGATCTGCTACACAGCTCTGATGAAGACAAACGATATTTATTTGAAGAAGCTGCCGGCATAATGAAGTATAACCAGAGTCAGCGTACATGTGAGAACAAACTGAACTCTGTGGAGAATGACCTTGTACGTCTCGATGATATTATTTCTGAAGTCAAATACCAGGTTGGCTCACTTAGGCATCAAGTTGGAAAAGCTAAACGGTACCAAAACATCAATAAAGCGATAAATACGATCAAGATACAGGTTGCCGGGATCGAGTTTTTCACAATGCATAAGCAGCTCGCTCCGATGAATGAAAAGTTCCTCGAGCTTGAAAAGAAAATTACACAGAACAGCAAAGAACTGGCTCAATGCAACGCTGAAACCACAAAAAAAGAACGGGAACATCTTGCAATTGAAGACAAGCTGAAAAGAGAACAGGCAAAGCAGCGTGAGATCGAAAATGTGATAAATTCTTTTGAAAAGCAAATCCCTCTCAACAAACAACAGATCACAAATAACAAAAATAAACTCGAGGACAACCACGAGCGCATAAAAGTAATAGACCTGCAAAAAGAATCCGGTTCGGATGTCCTTGAAAAAGAACATAAAAAGCTCGAAGACACAAAAGAGACTCTTTCTCTCCAAAAGGAACAGGCAGAAAAATTAGAAAAAAAACTCGCTGAGATCAAAGAAAAGGTCGGTGCTCTTTATCAAGAAAATGATGAGATTTATCATAAAATAAATGAATTCCAATCCAAAAAACAAAAAATACTAAATGAAAAAAATGAGCTGGAAACCCGGCAGCGTTTGATCACAGAACAGGTCAACCGTATTACAGATAAAATTGAGGATTATCAAAACAAGTATGAAAAATTCTGCGAACTTGTAACTGAGCATGAAAAGAAACAAGCGCAAAGTACACTAATACTTCAGAAACTTCGTGAAAAAAAGATATCTCTTGAAAAAATTACTGAAAATATCAAAGAGAAAGAGCAAAAACTGCTTGATGAATCTCATGATTTTCTTCTCCAAATAAAAACTCATGAAAATGAAAAACGGCAGCTTATAGAATGGGAAAGAAATTTTGCCGGATATTCTGATGGAACAAAAGCTCTTTTGGAAAAATTCAGAGATAAAAAACTTACTACTCTCGCAGAAAATATTTCAGTAAAGGAAGAGTATGTTGGTCTTGTTGAGCAAGCACTACGAAACATACTTCTATCTGCAATTTGTGAAGAACGGGACATTCAAGATATCATCTCCTTTTTACAAAAAGAGAAGCTTACCTCACAGCTCATTATCAAAAAAACTGACCATGAAAAAAATACAAAGATCACCAAGATTGAAAATGCCACTCCCCTTGCAGAAATACTCACTCTTAAGAATGAAATCGTGCATCATAAAATACTTGAGAATTATTATATTGTTGAGAATCGTAATATCGCGCTTTCTCTAATTTCCCAACTTCAAAATGATGATCACATTCTCCATTTTATCACAAAAGACGGTGAAATATACTCCAATCGCGGAGTAGTGACCACGCACTGGATCGACACCTCCTCTAAGGGTCTTCTCAGCCGCAAAGCTGAACTGGACAAAATTGATAAAAATATATCCGATTTACAAAGTGAACATGCACAAATTCTACACTCAATCGAAGAAATCACCACGAAAAAGTCAGAGATTGCTGAACAAATAAAAATTCTAGCAAAGGACATTACTAGTACATCTGACGTTCTTGAAAAAGAGCAAAAACAGCTCATCAATATCACTATCCAGAAAGATAATTTCCAGGAGTTTGTCAGAGATAATAAGCAGCAATTCGCCGGGATAGAAACTCAACAATCTGAGGTTATAAAGGGTTTAAGATCAGTTGAAGTGAAACTTGATGAAATTCCGAAACATGAAGAGAAAGCACTTCAGCAAAAGCTGGAATCTGTTCAAACAACACTGAAAACAACCCGCAAAGAGCAATACCGCTTTGAAGAATTGGTCAATGATCAAAAAATTGAAATCACCAAGCTCGATAAAGATATCATTTATATAAATCAAAATATTATTCGAATCAATGAAACCACCCTGGCTAATGAACAGGAATTTGAAAAATTACAGAATTCGATCGAGCCTTTGAAAAAAGAAATTGAAAACCTACAGAAAAAAACTGAGAAATTAGAGATTTCATTTAAGAAAAAAGTGGATGAACTCCATACTTTCAAAGATAAAAATGTGAGTATTGAGAACGAATTCCACGAACTGAGAAAAGAACTCGATACGCTCAAGATGAAACTGCATGACTTTGAATTTAAAAAGGAGGTATTCTCCAGAGACAAGAACGAGATCGAGCTCAAAATCCAGGAAACAAAACTGAAGATCGAGCACCTAAAAGAGGATGTGATACAGCATTATCACCATGACCTTTCTCACGATGCAGCAGAAGATTATGGAGAACTTAGTCCGAATGAGCTGCAAACAGACAGAGAAAAACAGGAGAAACGTCTCGAAAACCTGGGACCTATAAACCTAGCTGCAATTAATGATTATGAAACGCAAAAAAAGCGTTTGGAATTCCTTAATGAGCAAAAAAAAGATCTGGTTGATTCTAAAACCAATCTGCAGGAAGCGATCTCTCAACTCAATGAAACTGCCGAAAAAATGTTCATGAATACTTTCACCATCATTCAGAAGAATTTTGATAAGATCTACAAAGAAATCTTTAACGGTGGTAAAGGAGTACTCAAGCTGGCAAATCCTTCAGATTCCCTTAACTCAAAAATTGAGATATATTCTAATCCGAAAGGAAAAAAGATCACAAATATCAGCCTGCTGTCCAGCGGAGAAAAAGCCCTTACTGCAATAGCACTCCTATTCTCTATTTATCTTGTAAAACCCAGCCCTTTCTGCATCCTCGATGAAATCGATGCACCACTCGATGATTCAAACGTTGGCAGATTCCTCAAACTGGTAAATAAGTTTTCAATCGACACACAATTTCTTATCATTACACACAATAAACGAACTATCGAAGCTGTTGACTACCTGTATGGCATTACAATGGAAGAAGATGGTGTTTCAAAGATAGTATCTGTAAAGCTCGATTGATTTCATGAAAAAAATCTTAATTATCCTGGTTTTTCTTTTATCAACCACCTCCCTGCATGCTCAGTTAGAGTTAAATTCTGTAGTGGACAAAGAAGGACAAAATCAAGATTCGCTGATCGTATTCTTCACTGGCAAATTGGATTTTGACAATAAACTGTATGGTCAGTCAATTAA
>JAVCDK010000160.1 GCA_030765865.1 Candidatus Celaenobacter antarcticus
TTTCCATAAACCTTCCACTCGTCACCGAACTTTTTGAAATAGACAAGATCCGTAAATACACCATCCAGAGGTACTGAATATTCCACTCCATTATATTCTATCGTAAAGGAAACAAAGGCATAGTCACCGCTTATCTGAATACCTGCATAAGACAAGATCTCAACTGAAGCACCAACATTAATCCGGTCATACCAAATATTCCGTTCTTCAAAAAAATCTACGCCATCGTTCAAAAAGTCTGAGCTGAAATATTCCATAACTCCATCAACATCGAACATGGTGAACTCATCAAAAATATTAAGAAATACCTGTCTTATTTTTTCGAGGTCTTCGTCAGTATCTCCATTTTCCGTATATTCGAAAATGCAGGAGGTGAGAACCAAAAGCATGATAAGCAGGAAAATATATTTCCTCATTTTTATACCTCACTTGATTAAGTCCCAGAAACCAGTTCCTTTACCGGTACCTTTTATCTGGAACATTTCAGCAATTGTGGCGCCGATATCTGCAAAAGTTTTTCGAACACCAATATCAATACCACTTTTGATACTTTTCCCATATACCAAGATCGGGACGTATTCACGGGAGTGATCTGTACTTTTTGTTGTAGGATCGCAACCGTGATCAGCCGTGATCATGATTACATCTGTTTCCGTAAGCCTGTCAAATAATTGAGGAAGCCAGCTATCGAATTTTTCTAACCCGGAAGCAAATGATTTGAAATTATTTCGGTGTCCCCAAAGAGTATCGAAATCAGGCAAATTAGCAAAAATAAGTCCCTTGCCGATTTGCTCGCAGTAGGACAGGATCATATCCATCGTTTCCTGATTGTGAGGTGTGTGAATCGATTCTGTAATTCCCTGAAAGTTGAAAAGATCTTCGATTTTCCCAACTCCAATAACAGGAATATCATGAGCTGTGAGTAAATCCATGACCGTTTGTGAAGGAGGATTTACAGAAAAATCTTTCCGAGCTCCGGTACGTTGAAAATTTTTATTATTATCCCCGATAAAAGGACGGGCTATAACTCTTCCAACCCGATGTTTACCGATCAGAATCTCGTTTCGGGCAACTTCGCACATTTTATATAATTTTTTTAATGGATAAATCTTTTCATGAGCTGCGATTTGAAATACGCTATCCGCTGAGGTATACACAATCGGAAAACCGGTTTTCAGATGCTCTTCCCCAAGCTCATTTATGATTTCCGTGCCGGAGGCAGCTTTGTTACCAAGCACTCCTTCACAGCCCGTCTTTTCGATGAAGGCATCGATCACTTCTTTTGGAAATCCGCCAGCTGGCGGATACGTTGGGAAAGGATATTCGTTTATGACACCCATAATCTCCCAATGCCCGGTAGTGCTGTCCTTTCCTGCAGAAACCTCAATCGCTTTTCCGAAATCTCCAAGAGGATTTTCCTCTGCGGGAACACCTTTGATACGGATGATATTCCCCAGTCCTAATTTCTGAAGATTCGGCATATTAAGGCCGTGAACTTGCTTTGCTGTGTTTGATAATGTATTGCTTCCCACATCGTGGTATTGAGCTGCATCGGGTAATGCGCCCACACCAACCCCATCAAGGATGAGGAGGAAAACCCTTTGGATTCTCATAGTTGATCGAATAATATTTCTATTTTTGCTTTGCTTCTCAGTTTCCTGATGCAGTGTAATAATTCGAGTTCTCCAGTGATTTTTTCAAGCTGTTTTTTCAACGAATCCTTAATCTCATCATATGATGGGACACGTTTTTCTTCTTTCTCAACTAATTTCACAAAATGATAGCCGAAATCCGTTGGGATGGGTCCGGCTACTTGATCTTTATTCATGGTGAAGATGACATCCTCCAGTTCCTCAACCAGATCGCCCCGTTTGATGAAACCGAGATCACCACTCTTCTTTGCACTGGGGCATTCGGAGTAATCATTGGCAATATTGCAGAAATCTTCATTCTCATATAATTTCTTGCTCACTTCTTCCAGCTTGTTAAAAGCATTTGGATCTCTGTTGCTGATCAATATGTGATGAATTCGGACACGTTCCGGATACTGGAGCTGCTCTTTATGGCTTTTATAAAATTCATGGATCCGTTCAGGTTCGATGTCAGCAGAATCCAAAAATTCTCGTTTAATATATTCCTTGATCCGAAGCCTGTTCCCAATATTTTCTAATAATTTATCTACTGAAATATTGGATTCCGCAAGGTCTTTAATGAAGTCTTCGTGAGATCCATACTTGCTCTGGATCTCCTGGAACTGGAAATGTACTGAGCTTTCATCGATGCAGATATCGCATTTGTTAGATTCGTCCATAAGCAGACAGGCATCGACCAGGTTGTTTATGGCTGTTTCCTTAAGCTGCTTAGTGGGTTTCTCCACATTATGCTCTTTCAAAAGCTGATATAATTCCGCTTTATAATCATTATGATAGATTTTAAAATTATTAACTATTGCGACATGCTTCATTGTGTCCCAGAAACTCCATTATTTGATTTTCTATATCAAATATAGTAAGCTCCGACGGAGAAATTGTCAAATGTATTTCCTGTTTACCGAACCATGTGAGCTGTCTTTTTGCATAATTTCTCATATGCTGTTTTATGAGCTCGACGGTTGCGTGCCAGTCCTGAAATCCGTTAACATGATCAAAGAATTCTTTGTAGCCAAGTGAATTCATACCCGGATCACTACTTGTATATCCCATTTCAAGCAGATGTTTGAATTCATCAAACAAGCCATTTTGCATCATCCTATCAACCCGGGTATTTATTTTTTTATACAAAATAGAGCGCTCTTCATTTAGAAAAATCGTGAAATGCTGATAACGTTGCTCAAGCGCATCCCTTTGCCAATAAGATGAAATTGGTATTCCTGTTTCATGGTAGACTTCGAGAGCTCTCACGATACGATTCCCATCATTGGGTTCGATCTTTTGTGCTGCAATTGGATCAACCTCTTTCAGCATCTGGTGAAGTGCCTGAGCTCCATTTCCTTCAACTTCCAGTTTAAGTTTATTTCTGATGGTTGCAGAAATTGGAGGGATCTTGCACAATCCAAATAATAAAGATTTGATATAGAATCCAGTTCCACCAACTATAAAAGGAATATGCTTGCTTTTGTTGATTTCGGAAACTGCTGTATCAGCTCTTTTGACAAACTCGCCTGCAGTAAATTTCTGATTTGGTGCGATAATATCAATCAGGTGATGGGGAACTCGGGCCACTTCTTCTGGAGTAGGTTTTGCAATGCCGATGTTCATATATTTATATATCTGGCGCGAATCCGCAGAAATGATCTCGGCAGAGAGTTTTTCTGCAAGTTGCAATGCAAATAAAGTTTTCCCCACTCCGGTCGGACCGCATATGACAATAAGCTTTGGTAAATTATTTATGTTGGGATTCATGAGTATTATCAATTATGTGTTCCCAAACAGGGGTTCGGGAACAAGTATATTTTAGAGGGTTTGGTTATAGATTTTTTTGTTCCAGACACCATCAAATTTCTTGTTTTAAACATCATATTTATCTCTTGTTACCAACACCCTATTATCTCTCGTTCTCGAATACCATATAATCTCTCGTTCCCAAACCCCCGTTTGGGAACGCTGCAAATGTCATCATAATTCTAGCTCATCAACCTTAAATGGATTATTTTCCCCTGCAAAATTACGAGCACTTGAATAATACCAATCTTCTGGTTCAGTAACAAATCCCCGCTTAACCGGATTCAGGTGAATATAATTGATTTTCTGGTTCAGCATATTCATTGAATTGATCAACTTAGGATGACTACCCTCCTGCCAGAATTGATAAGTAGAATTTTTTTTATATGGTTTCTTGAATATTTTTAATAAATCCAAAATTTCATTCTTTTTCCCCTCTTTCAGAAGAGCAATTACCTCTTTAGCAATAAAACCTTTTATATTTTGAACAATCATTTCAATACCGCTTGGATGAGATAGGATTACGTGAATATGGTGGTCCATTATTACATAGAAAAATATTTTGAGTTTTTTATTATTCCTGTAAAATTTGAAATTATCTATGATAATATCACAATATTTTGAATCCATGAAAACCTGTATTTTACCAACAACTGTCCATGTAAGAAAATACAAATGACCTGAAACTTCAGAAAATTTATATCTACTTCGCATAACTATGTTGTGTTCCCAAACAGGGGTTTGGGAACAAGTATATTTTGGAGGGTTTGGTTATAGATTTTTTTGTTCCAGATACCACACAATTTCTTGTTTTAAACATCATATTTATCTCTTGTTCCCAAACATCCAGACTTTGTGAAAACGATTTCTTTAAATTATAATTACCCCCATCCTCAACTCTTCCCCCTATCGAAGGGGAAGGGAAATTCCTATAGCAAAAGAAGATAGATTCTCCCCCTAAATAGGGGGATTTAGAGGGGGTTGAGAAAATATCGAGCATTTCACTAATTTTCACACAACCTGCCTGTTTGGGAACGCTGTACCACAGCCTTGTATTCATTATAAAAAAATCCTAGTGCCTGAAATGCCTCATGCTAGTGAATATCATGGAAATATAATGCTCGTTGCATGCTTGAATAACTTCATTATCACGAACTGACCCGCCGGGTTGAATAACGCACGTAATACCTTCTTTCGCAATTGAATCGATAGTATCACGGAATGGGAAAAATGCATCAGACCCAAGCGCACAATCCTTAGAGCTCAATCCGAATTTCTTGGCTTTTGAAAGTGCAATTTCCGTCGCGTCGATCCTGCTGGTTTGTCCCATTCCAAGCCCGATAGTTCTATCCTCTCTGCAAATTGCTATTGCATTCGATTTAAGATGATTCACCGTCTTCCATGCAAAACGCAATTTCTCCCACTCTATTTCCGAAGGTTTCCGCTCTGTAATAACTCGCCAGTTTTCCTCATTATCACATGAAATATCTTCTTGCTGCAAAAGCACACCATTCATGCATGAACGGATATTATACGTTCCGACAAATGTTCCAAGTGTGTCAAAGTCAAAATTGACAAGGCGCCTGTTCTTTTTTTTCTTTAGCTTTTCGAGCACTTCATCGGGAAAGTCAGGTGCAATAATTATCTCGGTAAAAATTTTATTTATCTCGAGCGCAGCATCCATATCCAAAGTTCGATTTGAGATAACGATACCTCCAAATGGAGATTGTGTATCGGTAGCAAAAGCTTTTTTGTAAGCATCTTTTAATGTGTCCGCAGAACCAATACCACATGGATTGCAGTGTTTGAATACCCCAACTGTGGGCTTATTATTAAAGTCAAAGATAGTTTTGAGGGCAGCATCGATGTCCTGAAAATTATTAAATGAAAGCTCCTTCCCATGAAGTTGATGGATAAGTGGATTCTCGTCATAATATCCAGCTTTTTGATGAGGATTCTCACCATATCGGAGGGTTTGAACCAGGGGCAAAGAAAGCGATAGTTGAGAAGGTAATTTTTCAATACAAATTTTGGAAAAATAATTCGAAATATAAGCATCATATTCCGCTGTATGCTGGAATGCTTTTCTTGCAAGATTCTTTCGTGTTTCGAGACTCAGTTCTCCGAGTTCCCTTAGCTCTTTGAGCACAAGAGGGTAATCATCTTTTTGAATCACAATTGCTATACTATGAAAATTCTTTGCTGCAGCCCGAACCATTGTCGGACCACCGATATCGATCTGCTCGATCGCTTCAGCTTCTTTCACATCGGGGTTCTCTATAGTTTTTCTAAAGGGATAGAGGTTTACAACAATGAGATCGAATGGTTTAATATGCCGCAGTTTGAGCGCTTCCAGATGTTCAGGATTATTTTTATCTGCAAGTATTGCTCCATGCACTGCCGGATGAAGGGTTTTCACTCTTCCATCCATGATCTCGGGGAATCCTGTAATGTCGGAAACTTTTGAAACAGGAACTTCATTTTCATGAAGTATCTTATATGTTCCTCCTGTTGAAGTGATCTCAAAATCCAATGCGATGAGTTCTTTTGCAAAATCTACTATGCCCGATTTATCCGAAACGCTTATGAGTGCTCTTTTTTTCATTAATGATCCTTATTACTTTCTCCAGTTAGCTTAAATTCTATGTTTAATATGACACTCATCTCAAGTTGAGGTCACAAATCGTGACTTCAAAGTCTTCTACTCAAATGAAAGTGACACATGTATATCTTTCCCCGATTCAACAAATATACTGTCAACATGAACCGCATTATAGTCAGGATGAAATGCCCAGATATCGATGTAGGGTGTAACAGTAAAATCTCCTACAGGATTACCATTTTCATCATATTGATCTCCAACGTAGTTTAATGGGAGATCATCTGATTGAATAGTAAATTCGCCTGAATAATCGGACATACATAAAGGAGAAATATCTTCATAAAAGACTTCATTACAATCTAAAAAGGCAAAGCAAGTGTGAGAATAAATTTCATCCTCAATATAGAAAATTACTTTTTCTAATCCGTTTTTGATTATATTATTATCATTATCTTTTCCATTCCAATTGAATTCTGTGATCCCTGCTGAACATAACTGACTATCAATAATAGTCTTCACTATTTGATTAGAATTATCTTCTATGTAAACAGAAATTGTGCAATTGATTCCCAAACTAAAAGCTATACAAGTCGAATTTGTAAACGGATTAGGATAATTACCTAAGATTTCAAATACTGGCATTGGCGGATCATCTACACCTTTAATTTCATTATTTAAATCAAACAAATTGTTCTCAAATTTCTCCCCTATAGGGTACTCCGAATCAATATGAAAATTAACGAGTATCTTTGCATTCTCAATCGGATTCCCATCAGCATCTAAAACTGTACCATAAATTTCAGATGTACTTCCCGGTGAAGTTGCCTGCCCACAACCTGTCACGATAGCAAGCAGTAACACACAGAAACACACAATTTTTTTCATAAGAACTCCTTTTACTTCTTTTGTTTCATATTTACCACATAGAATGTCATGCATTGCTCAATATCATCATCCCATTTTAGGTATTTTACTTCCAGCGAAATACCTTTCAACTTCTCTACTATCGCTTCTGCCTGCATTAAATTGCTGTTAAACCACTCACTTTCCGGAATATTCATTTTACTAGCCGGCTTTTCCTCCAAGATTGAGTTAAAATTGAATTCTATGTTTAATGGAGCCGGATTCGCATTAATATGTGACCACTCTCCGGTTTTTATATCAAATACATATAATGAAAGGAATAGATTTCCATATTCAACAATGAATTTTATTGCTTCAAGAATATAATCAAATTCACACTTAGATAATGAGTAATGAGCATTAAATCGAACCCATCCCGGCTTGAGCCCTTCGAACTTGATGATCCCTGTCACACATCGATACATCTTTGAATGCAGTTCATCGACATGGAGAAGTCGATGCCCATAGGGTCCTGCGCACGAGCAACCAGCTCGGGTTTGAATACCGAAAAGATCATTAAGAAGTTGAGTGACAAATTTTGGATGAAGCAGACGATCTTTATGTCTAATGTTAAATGCAACAATACCAATTTTTTTTGCTGGATCAGTTGGTCCATATATATTCACTCTCTCATCATGTCCGAAGCTCTCAAAAAAAGACTTCACATAGTACTCTTCGATGCACTCGATATTTTTAATCCCGACTTTGTCCTTGAGGAGCATAACAAGAGATGATTTGATCGCCTGAATAATCCCTGGAGTACCCGGTTTTTCGCGAGTTTCAATATCATCAATATAGCATTCTTTATCAAAATTCACGTAACGAACAGTTCCGCCGGCTGCAATTGTCGGAGGGAGATCGCTTCTATAAATTCTCTCATTAATGATCAGAATACCCGAAGATGCCGGACCACCAAGGAATTTGTGAGGTGAAAAAAAGATCGCATCAAAATAACTTTCTACGTCCCTGTTCATATCGATCTCTATATATGGCGCACATGCAGCAAAATCAAAACAAGCGAGAGCATCATGTTTATGAAGAATTCTGGCAACTTCAAAAACCGGTGTCTTGATACCTGTTACATTTGATGCTGCTGAAAAGGAGCCGATTTTTTTTCTATCTTTATATTTAGGATCAGCAATTTCCTTCTCCAAGGCAATAAGATCAAGCTCTCCATTTTTGTCGAGGGGTATCTCAATAACTTCACACAGTGTTTGCCTCCACATGATCTCATTCGAATGGTGTTCATACGGTCCGATAAATACTATTGGTTTATGTTGTTCTATGTAGTTTAATAATCGCTCATGGCATTTCAAATTTTTTTCTTTTTGATAATCCAGACAGCTATCAAGAAATTCATAAATCTTTTCTCTTGTGGCAGGTGACCAGTACACACCGAGTATTTGTTGCAAGCGTGTAATTCCGCTGGTAGCACCGGTTCCGGTAAATATAACCTTACCATGCTCCCCGGCATTGACCTTTTTCTTTATGTTTTTTTCTGCTTCATGAAAGAGATGGCTCATTGTCTTACCTGTGAAATCATCTTCTGTGTGGGTATTGGCATAAAATTGCAAAATATACTGAAGATAATTCTCGATGAAATCTACCGCACGACCACTTGCAGTATAATCAGCATACACGAGCGGTTTTGTCCCAAAGGGTGTTTCAAAAGGTATATTTCTGCCTATAATGCTCTTCCTGAGCCAATTCAATTTGTTGATTTGATTTTCTGCATTCATTTTAGATTTTCCTTTGAAGGTATCTCAGGAGACGGAAATTTTATGTCAATTTTGTTAAGGTTTTTGGGAATATCGTATCGCGAGTGTTTGGATTATTTTCTGGTCCTTCAGCTTTTGAACCTCGTTCCTAAACCCCTGTTTGGGAACGCTCTTTATTTGAACGGATTCCATTCCCAAAGAGGGCTTTGGGAACGAGAGATATGGGTTGAATTCCTTGACAGGTATTCTCAGGAAACATTTATTTCAAATAATAATTAAGACGTAAAAAGAATGTTAATTAATGCTTCCTATTTATTATAGACATCCTATATTCTGCTTAACTTCGCAGGATATGAAATTTTAAGCAGTCTAAAATATGTTAGATGCCAATTTTGAAAAAATAAAGGTTTTAATGAGAATTATAAAATCTTATCTTGAGAAATTAAATAGTTTATGGATTGAATTTGATAAATTAGGTAATACAATTTTTAATGAAATCCTTAATCTTAATAAAATGAAGGTTAATAAGATATTAGCATTCACCTTTGCACTTAAAATTCGAAATTCATGTAACTCTATTAATCTCTTATTAAATAATTCGCTAATCCATGATTCTAAATCTATTCTCAGAACAATGGCTGAAGCAAGTGTTTATTTCATAGCATCAATATCTGATGAAGAGTTTATGAAACAATTTCACCTTGAAGAATTAGATCGAAAGCGAAGAGTCTTAAATAAACTTTTAGAAGTTCGAGAAATAGAAAAAAATGAAAATATTGATGACTTGTTAAAACATAAAGAAATGGTTCGAAATGAAATTAAATCCTTTAAAAAAGAATACAAAAAAGAGACTCTTAAAAAACTTTCAATTAAGTATAACATGCATAATTTTTATTATTACTTAGATAATGCATGTTCATCGCAAATTCATAGTTTGCCATGTTGTATGGAAGAATACTTAAAAGTCAGTGATGATGATCAACTTATAAGTTTTTATAAATTGCCTGATTTGAAAGATACAAAATTGGTTTATACAGAAGCCTTGAATTGTTATAGTTTAGTTATTATTAAGTTAAATAAAACGTTTTCTCTTTCTCACGGCAAGAAAATTAATGAAGTTAAATTAAAGCTCAAAGAGATAATTGATTCAGAGAATCAAAAATTGTAATTGGCATCTAACCTCCGCTTAATCTGACAGAAATGCTGGTGGATTCTGAATTTTTTATTTGAGATGGCATCCAAAAGTTAATTTGCTAATTTGAAACCTATCTGCATTTTGCGTTTCTGCAGGTGAGCTTTTCCGTAATTTTTTAAATAAAAACCATAGAAGAAAAATAATTTAAGGAGAAATAAAAATGGGTGATAAAGGAAAAAAAGATAAGGGTAAAAAAGAAAATCAAAAAAAAGCCAAACTTTCACTAAAAGAAAAACGCAAGCAGAAAAAAGAGAAAAATAAACAAGAATAAGAAACATAACAATAAAATGCAGCAGATCGAAAGACCTTTCCAGGTTCTCGGACACTATATTTTTTATTAATAATTATGTTGCTATCTGCAATGTAACCTCAAGGTGAGTAAGGCAAGCTCTTTTGCCGATAATGCTCATCGTTATATCGCTTACATAAATATAAAAACTTTGGTCAAAAATATACTGTTTTAGTCAAAAGAAAAAGATAAACAGTTGTGTGTATACTGCTATTTTAATTGAGAAATCAAAACGAGAGAACAATGCAATTTAAAGATCTAAAAATTATTGAGCCAATCTTTTCTCTCGTTCCTAAGTTTAACTTGGGAACGAGAGGTACGGGTTGAATTCCTTGACATAGTATTTGCACTAAGCATTTATCTCATATAAGTTTAAATAGATTTTGCTTTCCATACAACGCAAAGAATAAATCAAGAAACAAATAATGTAAGGAGTAATAAAATGGGTGACAAAGGAAAAAAAGATAAGGGCAAAAAAGAAAATCAAAAAAAAGCTAAACTTTCACTAAAAGAAAAACGTAAACAGAAAAAAGAGAAAAATAAACAAGAATAAGAAACATAACCTCAAAGTGAACAGGGCAAGTCCTTTTGCCGGTAATACTCGTCGTTATATCGCTTACATAAATATATAAACTTTGGTCAAAGATATACTGTTTTAGTCAAAAGAAAAGACAAACACTCGTATATATACTGCTATAATAATTGAGAAATCAAAATGAGAGAACAATGCAATTTAAAGATCTAAAAATTATTGAGCCAATCTTAAAAGCTCTAAAAGAAGAAAATTATACTGAGCCGACACCGATACAGGAAAAAGCTATTCCCCTCATCCTCAGAGGAAACGATGTATTGGGCAGTGCTCAAACAGGCACGGGCAAGACTGCTGCTTTTGCTATTCCCATCCTGCAGCACCTCTTTCTGGACAGTAAGAAGAATAACAGTCCACGAAAAATTAAATCACTCATCATCACTCCCACGCGCGAATTAGCGATTCAAATCGGCATCAGTTTTTCGGTTTACGGAAAATTCACTGGAGTTAAAAATACTGCCGTTTTCGGTGGCGTGAAGCAGGGTGCACAAACGGATGCCCTCCGCAATGGCGTCGATATTCTTGTGGCAACGCCCGGCAGACTTCTCGATTTGATGAACCAGGGTTTCATCAGCTTGAATACTATCGAATATTTCGTGTTGGACGAAGCTGACCGGATGCTGGACATGGGTTTCATCAACGACATTAAAAAGATCATTGCCACATTACCTGCGAAACGCCAGTCTTTGTTTTTTTCTGCAACTATGCCGGATAATATCGTAAAACTATCGAGAAAAATTCTGACAAATCCACAGAAAATCGATGTAAGTCCGATTTCATCAACTGCCGAAACAATACGGCAATATCTGTATTATACCAATAGAATAACCAAAAAAGATTTACTGCTTCACATACTTCAGGATAAGGAAATCGATCAGGCATTGTTATTTTCCCGGACAAAACACGGCGCCGACAAAATAGCTCGTAACTTGAAAAAAAATAGAATCAACTCGGCAGCGATACATGGTGATAAAGCCCAAAATAACCGGCAAAAAGTCCTGGCGCAATTTAAAGCCGGACAGATCAGGGTGTTGGTAGCAACGGATATTGCGGCAAGAGGTATCGACATCGACAAACTAAAATATGTTATAAATTATGATATACCGAATGTCGCTGAAACATATGTTCACAGAATAGGCAGATCAGGTCGAGCTGGGGAAGAAGGTAATGCCATTTCCCTTTGTGAACCCGAAGAAAATGTTTTTATCAGAGACATAGAAAAATTAATTAACCTTAAAATACGAGTTATTCGCGAAAATCCTTTTCCTCAGACAGAAAAGCCAATGACACAAAACGAAAAAAAGGAATGGGAAAAGGAGAAACTACAACGAAAACGAGATTACTTTGCCGCAAGGAAAGAAAAGCCCGTTAGATCAAGGTAATTAAGATGCATATTGCAATAATCGGGGGTGGAGCAGCCGGTTTCTTTTCGGCAATTACCGCCAAGGAAAATTATCCGGATGCCAAAGTTGTCATATTCGAAAAATCAAAAGAACTCCTCGCAAAGGTTAAACTATCTGGTGGGGGACGGTGTAACGTGACCAACGCATGCACATCCATAAAAGAACTTTCCGAAGCGTATCCCAGAGGAGGAAAAGCGCTCAAAAAAGCCTTTCGAGTTTTTAATAACACAGATGCTATGCAATGGTTTGAGTCCAGAGGTGTTCCTTTGGTGATCCAGGATGATAATCGTGTTTTTCCTGCGTATCAAAGTTCACAAAGTATTATTGATTGCTTTCTTCAACAAGCGAAAAAATTAGGGATCGAGATTGAACTTGGAAGAGAAATAAAAGCCATTAATCGGATCGGTGACAAGCTGGAATTGGACTTTATTGATGAGAATTTTCCATCAAGAATTTTTGATAAGGTAATTGTAGCAACAGGTGGTTCTCCGGAAAGAAAGGGATTGGAGTGGCTTGAAAAACTACATCACAAAATCGAAGATCCTGTTCCTTCATTATTCACGTTCAATATGCCGTCTGAGTCGATTACCGAACTGATGGGAATTGCGGTGGAAAAAACTTTAGTGAGGATACAAGGAACAAAGTATAAATCCGAAGGTCCTTTGCTCATTACGCATTGGGGAATGAGTGGTCCGGCAATCTTGAAACTATCAGCTTTTGGAGCGAGATTATTAAGTGAAAAAGGCTATAAATTTAATATCCATGTGAATTGGACGAATATACACGATACAAATATTGTTGTTGAGGACTTAACACACATTGCTATTGAACACTCAAATAAAATTTTATCAAACTTTAGACCATATTCATTGCCTGAAAGATTATGGTGT
>JAVCDK010000110.1 GCA_030765865.1 Candidatus Celaenobacter antarcticus
TAAAAGAAAACTTTATCGATTATATTGAGAAAGGGATCAAAGAGAATTGGGACCTAAACGCATTTACTAATTACAGAGGTGATACACTGACCTACAGGCAAACCGCAATAGAGATTCTGAAACTCCATCATATATTTAAAGCCCTTGACCTGAAAAAAGGCGCCAAGATCGCAGTGCTGGGAAAAAATTCAACAAACTGGGCGATTACATATCTTGCAGCAGTCACATACGGTGCGGTAATTGTGCCGATCCTCCCGGATTTTAAAGCTGATGATTTTCACCATATTCTGAATCACTCGGATTCGGAAATGCTGTTTGTGGGAGATGGGCTTTATGAGGATATTGATGAATCCAAAATTCCAAACATTGATGTGATTTTTGCTATTGAAGATTTCTCAATACTTTACCAAAAGCACAAATCTCTTAAAGAAAACATCACAAAAGCAGCAATTCAATGGGATACCGAATTAGTAAAAAAGCTAAAACCAAACTCTTTCACTTTTGAAAAAATAGCGAATGATAAACTCGCTGCCATTGTTTATACATCAGGTACAACCGGTTTTTCAAAAGGTGTGATGCTTTCCCATAACAGCTTGATCGGGAATGTCGTTTATGCTCATGAGCACATGCCTCTCAAAGCTGGAGAAAGGATCCTTTCCTTCCTACCACTTGCACATGCATACGGTTGTGCTTTTGAATTTCTTTTCCCATTCACGCTTGGTTGCCACATTACATTTCTTACAAAATTACCTTCACCAAAGATAATCCTCAAGGGGTTTGCCGATGTGAAACCTCATCTCATTCTTTCGGTGCCGCTTATTATAGAAAAAATTTATCGCAAACAGGTAAAGCCGGTTCTTGATAAAGGAAGCATGAAGATTCTTTTATCGCTTCCCGGATTGAAATCAGTGATCAAAAATAAGATCAAGAAAAAACTGGTCACCGCGTTTGGTGATAACTTCTATGAGGTTGTGATCGGTGGTGCAGCGCTTAACGAAGAAGCCGAAGCATTTTTCCAGAGCATCAAATTTCCTTTCACTATCGGGTATGGTATGACGGAATGCGGACCGCTCGTCAGCTATGCAAACTGGAAAATTCATAAAGCGGCTTCATGCGGACAAACAATAAATTTCCTGGAAGCCAAGATAGATTCTGATGATCCTCAAAATATCGTAGGAGAAATTCTGGTTCGAGGTGAAGTTGTAATGGATGGATATTATAAAAATGAAGAAGCAACTTCTGCAGCAATTGATGATGATGGCTGGCTTCACACTGGCGATCTTGGGCTGATAGATAAGGATAATTTCATCTTTATTAAGGGGCGTGCAAAAAGCTTGATACTCAGTTCATCAGGACAAAATATCTATCCGGAAGAACTGGAAGCAAAAATAAACAACCTGCCCTACATTCAGGAATCTCTTGTCATTGAGAAAAATGGAAAACTTGTTGCTCTTGTATATGCTAATATGGACAAGATCGATGCTGAGCACATTTCCGAAGCAAAGGTTGAAGAACTCATGGAGCAGAACAGAAAAAATATTAACCAGATCTTACCCGCCTATAGCTCCATTTCAAAATTTGAGCTTTACCCGGAAGAGTTTGAAAAGACACCGACAAAAAAGATAAAACGTTTTATCTACGCTGTTTAATAAGTTCGAGGTGATATAAAAGCCGATAGGTCATATTATATGAAAAAAATTGTGATAATAATTATAATATTAAACTTTATATTAATAAGTTTAAATGCACAAGATTTTGTAGATAAATCTTTACCCAGAACACCACAAGTAGGGCATTTCAAATGGATAACTCTAGACAAAGGGCTATATTTTGCTAGAATACCCGCATTAGTAGACAAAGATACTGTAGAAGTCGCCTCAGTTGTAAAAATAGATCCAGAGTTTTATGCATTTAGACCTTCTTTTGATTATGATGCAAAACCAATTAGCGAATGGCAAGAACAATTAGATTCACAGGTATTAATCAACGCCAGCTATTGGGAACCAGATTACACTCCAACAAATCATTTGGTTATGGATGGAAAACTATTCATAGGACAATTCCCAATAATGCAAGAAAGATTATACCAAGAGTATAGAAATAAACACAAAGGAATATTTGTTGCTGGAGCTCTAGAAGATTCATTAGATGAAGTAGGCATACTTGGAACAAACGAAATTTCTGATTTTTCAAATCCAAGATATGAAACAATGGTGGAATCTTGGCCAATGCTTATTAAAGACAATCAAGTTGTAATTAAAAAGGACAACTGGATTGCAAACCGGACTATTGTTGGACTTACTGAAGACAATGAAGTAATATTTGCTTTAACTGAAATTGGTGATAATCTTTCTTTATATGAAACTACCAATTTCTTATATAAAGCCTGCAACTTAACAGATGCGCTCAATCTAGATGGTGGAATTGCTTCAGAAATGGCAATATCAACCACAAACTTTAACTACATCATTACAGGAACATATGAGGTAGTCCATTTACAGGGAGAAATTAGAACAAAAAAAGGGACACAGATACCAATACCTTCTGTGATTGGAATCTATCCAACTACTAACTAGGGTTGTTTCAAGAATAAACCCTCCAGCATCTCAGAATTATAAACATTCTGGACCTTTTGACCAAAATTCATATCTTCAACAAAACTACCATCTTAATTTTTAGCTAACATATATTTTAGGTATTTCTCTCATGGTTTAAATGTTTTGCTGATATTTGTTTAATATCTTTTCAATTTTACGAATATTTACATTCAAAACACGGGATAGCGATAAAGCAAAAAATAATAAATTCTTTATATCTTTTTGATCCATTTCAGCTACGAACAAAATAATTGCTATTGTTGCTTCCATTAATGGTTCATTTAGTTGAAGGGCATAGCGATATGCATCGTAAATTTCCTTACTTTCTGCGAATTTCTTCTTAATATCATTATTTATTTTTTCTTCTCCAGCATATAAAATATTCCCGCTACAATAGAATGGATCACATTCTTTCAGTACGAGATTTTTGTGATTTGTTCTATATTTTTTTTCACGTTCAGGTGTCCAATTTGAATAATTCTGTAATTTTTCAATAAATAATAATTCATCATTAGCTTGTGCAGAAAAAGGATTTAATTCTAAATAATCTTTTAGGATATGTTCTGCATCTGCAAATTTATTTTCTTCAACCAACTTTGTAACGTTTTCTGAAATGATATCTTCCTCCTTTTTAATAATAGACAAAAAATTAATTGAATAAATACAATACAGAGATTGCCAATAATGTTTAGCACAAAATGCACCTGCAACTCTAAAATAATAACGTGCTATATCATATTTTTTATTATGAATATAAAACGACCCTATTAACAACGGAATTATAGGAAATAACGAAGAAATTTCAATCTGAGATTTCCACAATTTCAATTCAGAACAGATTTTTTGTATATCAATTTCATCTTTATAGTCGATATCAAACAATTTTTTGATAAGCCAGTTTATACTATTACTTTTATCGGGCCAATAAACAATGAAATCTCGAATTCTGATTAGACCTATTTCATTTACGAAGTTTGATAAATATTCAAATTTCTCATTGATTTTAAGGAGTCTGAATTCTTTGAGCTTTTTATTTAGATTCTTAACTGAAAATGAAAATTTATTTTCAATTACAGTTTCTTTGAACTTTTTTATTTCTTCTTCGGGAAATAAAGGGTCGGAATTATAATATCTTAAAATACAATGAAAATCAAAGAATTTGGGATAATGTGGAATGAAATCAGGTAGTCCTTTTGATAAGTTATCTTCTAGTTTATTAAGTTGGGATTCAAGGATACCTGCAGAGAGAATACTAAAATTTATCGTATTATCAATACTTATGTTTAATTCAAAAAGAATATCATAAGGTTCTGAAGAAATTGTTAATGCAACAATCTCTTTATAGATAAACTCCAAAGCATTTATTAAATCCTCTTGATCGAATACTATACTACTGTATGCAGGGAGTTTGTTACAAAAAGGATCGATATATTTGAGACCCAGTTTTTTGGGGGGGGGAGTATACTTTATGTATTTTTGACCATAAACAAATGCATACCACATAAGACATAAAACGATAATAATAAAAGGTTCCATTTTAATATACTAATCCCTGTACCTATAAACTCTTACATTCCCATGATAGGCATCACCGACACTTTTTACTTCAGGTTCATGGAATAGTGTTTGAATTACTAAATCCCATTCATTGAAAACTCTATCTGATTGACCGGCAAATTCACCATTAGGGTCACTTTTATCTTCAAGGAATAATGCAACGTGCCCACCTGATGTGTTATAATTCCAATAAATGAAATCTCCAATCTGGATGCCTTCTTTTCCTACAACGATTATCTCTTCATTTATATTTAACAGATTTTTATCCTGATAGGAATACACAGTAGCAATAATGTCTGTATATTCATTATTTCTTATTTCATCATAAGGGATTTGATAACCAGCTAATTGATAAGCAGCAACTGCGAAATCTGCGCAATCTGCTCCAATAAATAATTCAGACTGATGATTATCCCATTTACTACCAGTAAAACTTTCGCTACCCCAAATGTAAGGTAGGTTGCATAAAGAATAAGCATGGTTAATAATTTCATTACCCGTGTTTCCTTTTAAACTTATGCGATGAACCTTGTCGCTAATAGATCCTTTATATTTTGAGTCTTTACCTGGTGTTGAAATTGTTATCCCATTTATTGTCAGAGTCACCTTAAAACGCATTGTGCCGACAGTTTTTCCGTTGCAGAAAACAGCCCTAAAGATTGTCGGTTCAACGCAAGGGATGATATCATACCGATCTCTCCATTCTATTATCTCAGTTTCTTTATATGGAATATCTTCCCAATGCCAACTAGGTGAAGTGTTGTTATAATATTTACCGTTGGCTTCTTCTACTTTGAACCATTTAATTGAATAATCATTATTGATTTCAGCCCAATTTTGAATATTACTTTCACTTATCACCTGACCGTTTATTTGCAGTTTTGTAGAATTTGAATAATAAACCTGTTCTCCATTATTTTCATTATTCCCAACAATGCTCATTCTCAGCGTATCATTTATAGAAGCTGTTTTAGAATCATTTGTGAAGACAGAACCATCAATATTAGAAACAATGTAAATATTATTAATATCACCCGCCAAAGGAACAGCTACTAGAAACAACATAATATAAAAATATATTTTTTTCAATTTATCATACGTGCCTTTTCTTTTATTTTTAAAATTATTGATTTTTCACTGAGAACTTTTCTCTCCTAAGTCACCCACAAGATCATTTCATCGTCAAATAATTTCCCAATTACTCTGTCTTTGGAATGTGCAACAGGATTATCAGAATCTAATTCTTCAGAAAAAACGAAAAGAGGATGGGCATAATAACGGTAATAAACAAGGCAAATATAATCTTCTCTATCATATACAATGCATACAACGTAACAATCTAAACTAATAAGAAAAATGCCTTTACGTCTTTTGGGATTTTTCATGTTGGATGAATAATTTTGTTTTGAGTGAAATTTCCTGTTCATATTATTTTTTCATGTACTTCTTAGCTTGAATAGATTGAAAATTTGATTCAATGTATGTCAATTGTTATGTGGTTTTCTTACATATTAACAGATAAATTAAACAATAGAAGAAATGGAGGAATTAACTCCCGATTCTCCGCAAATTCAAAAACTAAAGGATAAATTGAATGAGGGAAAAAAGAGTAATTTTGTGAATACAATTGGGAACTAGTGGGAGTGAGGAAAGCGGCGGTTTTGAAGTAAGGATGTTTAAGAAATTATTAATTTGACAAGGAAAGAATGAAAATATTAAAATAGATTAACAAAAATTGAAGTTGGTATTATAGGAACTCTGGACGGATAATTATATGAAAAAGAAATATAAAATTAGAATTTTGGAAAACACATATTAGATAAAATATGGGAGTTTGAATGAAAACAATTTTTATTATGTTCTTAATTTTATTGATATTACAATTATCTCTTAGTGCACAAGAACCTTCTTGGCAATGGGCAACTAAAGCCGGTGGAAATTCTAACGATGGAGGATTTGGAATTACCATCGATGATTACGCAAATACTTATGTTACTGGATTTTTTAGAGAAACAGTGACCTTTGGCTCCTATTCTCTTACAAGTAATGGACATTTGGATATTTTTGTAGCAAAGATGGATGCAAACGGAAACTGGCAATGGGCAACTAAAGCCGGTGGAAGTGATTTTGATACAGGAAGTGGAATTACCATCGATGCTGATGGAAATACTTATGTTACAGGACCTTTTAGAGAAACAGCGACCTTTGACTCCTATTCTCTTACAAGTAATGGAGATGTTGATATTTTTGTAGCAAAGATGGATGCAAACGGAAACTGGCAATGGGCAACTAAAGCTGGTGGAAGTGATTGGGATGGAGGGTATGGAATTACCATCGATTCTGATGGAAATACTTATGTTACAGGATATTTTAGAGAAACAGCGACCTTTGGTTCCTATTCTATTACAAGTTATGGGGGAAATGATATTTTTGTAGCAAAGATGGATGCAAACGGAAACTGGCAATGGGCAACTAAAGCCGGTGGAAATAGTTCTGATTGTGGATTAGGAATTACCATCGATGATGCTGGAAATACTTATGTTACAGGATTTTTTTATTATTATACAGCGACCTTTGGCTCCTATTCTCTTACAAGTGATGGAAATGGTGATATTTTTGTAGCAAAGATGGATGCAAACGGCAACTGGCAATGGGCAACTAAAGCTGGTGGAATTGATTGTGATAGAGCAGTAGGAATTACCATCGATGATGACAGAAATACTTATGTTAAAGGGTATTTTGAAGGAACAGCGAACTTTGGCTCCAATTCTCTTACAAGTGATGGAAATCTTAATATTTTTGTAGCAAAGATGGATGCAAACGGTAACTGGCAATGGGCAACTAAAGCCGGTGGAAATTATTCTGGTGGAATTTATGATGATTATGGATTAGGAATTACCATCGATGATGCTGGAAATACTTATGTTACAGGAGAATTTAGTGGAACAGCGACCTTTGGCTCATATTCTCTTACAGGTGATGGAGATAATGATATTTTTGTTGCAAAGCTGGGTAATTCAAATAATTCGGGGATTATAATTGGCACAATAATAGACTTATATTCAAGTAATCCTATTGAAAATGCTGTTGTCGTTACAACAGGGAATTATCAGTCACAACCTACTAATTATCATGGGGAATATATTATTTATAGTATTCCTTTTGGTTATGGTTATCATCTTTTTGCTTATGCACCCGGATATGGATTAAATGAAATAACCGGAATAGATGTTACAGAACAAAACCCCATTGTAACTGTGGATATTACCTTGAGCCCAGTTGTTTCAGATTATGAAATAATTGGGATAGATCCGAATCCAAATCCTACTATCTCAACAATTATGGAAGGTGGTACAGTCCATAGATATTATCTTATTAGAGATCAAGTAACATATAACCCAGGCATGGGAATTGAAATAGAAGTAGTATCATCTGATAATTCATATTCTTTTTCTTCAGATCAAAATGGTATTGTAGATATATCAATATCATCTTCCCACATTGGGTCCGGACAACCTGGAAATACTGAGGATTTTAGTATTATATCAGTAAATGGTGAACCAATAAGCCCGACGATAGATTTTACTTGTGAAGTTACTAATCCAGTGTATTCAAAGTACTGGGATAGTAAAGAGTTTGGAAAACTTGGAGTTTCATTTTTTTCTATAGATTTTGAGAGAGGTTCTTCAACTAAACTAATTGAAAATAATCCCGATGTATCAAATGCTGAGCTTATCAGCATAACTAGACAGGGAAGGGCTGGTGTAGGTGTTGACTTTAGCGTGAGTGTGGGAGCAGGTGTTCAATGTGGTGATATATATGCAGGGGGCGGTGCTTCTGCGGGTGTTGGTGGGAACATTTCTGGAATAACTGAAGATTATTACGAATTTCCTCACCAGGATATAAATAACTGGGAAGCATTAGCACAATATATCCTCGTTGCAGACGGCAATTTTGGAGATCTCGATAATACATTGATTAGATTTCTTTCTTTGCTTGAGGAACATTTCACGAATCAAACAACATTAGAAGATGCCTATTTAGGAGATAAAAAGGGTTTAGATGTTTGCGTGAATGCATCAGCTTCAGCATCTATCGGTGCAGGTGTTACAGATGTTATGGGAATCGGAGCCAATGCAAATATTGGCACTGAAGGGCATGCTCTTTTTAATATTATACATCACAACGATGTAGATATGAATGAGTACAATTTTGGAGTATCCGGGACATATACAGCTTCTGCAAATGCAGGTTTGGTAATTGATATCCCAATTTCTGAAGATTGGTCTTTAGGTTTGGATGGAATGCTGAATATAGCAGACTATGACGGCACACGTGGTATGCAATTTTCAGTATTTACAGATGATTATACAGGCGCATTTACAGAATTTCATTTAAAATTCCTGCATCGCAAAGAATATCAAGGATGGGAAGAGATTGTAACATATAAAATTTCAGGAACTGACGTGTATAATGCGATTGAATCAGTAAATAACCAAGTTGAGATATTGTGCAATCCATCATCATCATTGGGAAATATCACAGTTCCAAATAATTTGTTTTCTCAGCTATTAAATAGCATTTTCCAGATACTGTATGATATTCAAACCAATCAACAGGGAGATGCAACAATTTCTTTTGAGAAGGAAATCAAAGATATTACTGATATTAATTCTTTTAACATTGAAATTGGTATTAGTCTTACAAGTGCAGTAAGCGCTGAAATTGGTGGTGGTGTTGGATTTGAAGAAGGAAAAACTAAAATCAAAGAATATGGAAAGTGGGTGTGGGGTAATCATCTTGTATTGGAAGAATATGGAGATTATATACCAAATATTCCTGAAGATTATCAAACCGTATTGCAAGACATAGTCGATTCAGTACCCTTATGGATAAGAATTCTACTAGGATTAATAGATGTATTCATTCCAGGAAAAGATGGTGCAACTTTTTATGTGGGAGATACCGGATCCTATATGTTTTTTCCAGATGGCGCGATACCATCGTCAATTGATTCTATTGCCTGTGTCTCGTGGAGCTGGTACGGCAATTCGCCTTCAAAAAATATCAGTGATGTTGCACAAGAGAAAAAAGAAATATATAGAAAGAATAGAGCACGAGCTGAAAAGGGTTATGGAATGAGATATGGAGTTGGTGGCTTCTATCAGTTCGAACCTTTGAATACTACTTTATTAGAGACTTGTCAATTTACAATTGTATATCCTGACAGCGATGTTGTTGAAATAGATGAATATACACTTGGAATGTATAAAGAGGATAAGGAAAATCATACCTGGATATTTATGGGAGGAGTATTAGATACTTTAAATAATACGGTAACTGCACCTGTAATAGAATTAGCATTATATACCCTTGCTCCAAGATTGCCGTTAGGAGAGTTTGGATTAAATGCAATTCCTGATAGTATTTTAGCCGATAGTGCTTCAACTTCCATAATAACAAGCGATATAATTTATTATAACAATGAAAATCAAGTAGCTGATGGAGAATTGTTTACAGTTAATACTGAATCTGGTTATATTATTACTGCCGATCAAGATGCCACAATTGAAGGTGTTCAAGTATCGGCAAATAGTGGGTTTATTACATTTGAAGTTATGTCTGGATACATTTCAAGCATAGCTAAAGTGAGTGCATTTAGTGTGAATGGTTCAGCGGAAGCCAGTACTTATATTACATTTTACGATACATCAGCACCTAGTAATCCTATCGGTTTATCTGGTGAAACAGGTGATCGTCTTATTGATTTGAATTGGTTGCCGAATCCAGAAATGGATATAGCTGGTTACAAGATTTATTTTGATTCTGATGAATCAGGACCTCCATATGATGGAATTGCAACAGTGTATGGACTTCCATCTCCAATAATAATTGGACCGGATACTTCATACGCCGTTACAGGATTATATAACGACACAACATATTATTTCGTAATTACTGCGTTTGATATAAGCGGCAACGAAAGCGGATATTCAGATGAGATCGAGATTAATACATTAGATATTGATGAAGAATATAATCCTTTACTGAAAGAGCCAATTAATTATCCCAATCCTTTTATTAATAATACTGAAATATCATTCAATATTATTAAGGGAGGAAATGTTAAGATTGAAATATTTAACATTAAAGGGCAACTTGTAAGAATTTTGTTAGATGAGAGAAAATCATCTGGCAATCATTCAGTTGTATTTGATGGCTCTGATCTATCACCGGGCATATATTTTTATAGAATACATGCTGATGAGAAATATGAAATAAAGAAAATGCTTTTGATAAGATAATGTAGCAGATTAACCAAATAATATAGATCCCCTCAGAAATTGAGGGGATTTTTTTTAGATTAGTTTTGCTTCTTTGAAGATGGTTTCGATAAGTTCAACAGCTTCATCATCGATTTGCATTTGCGATATTATGGAGATGGATTGGGAAAAGATTATTATAATAATAATTGACGGCAATATTGAATTGTCAAATTTACAAAGCATCTTTATTAGACAGAGAAAAGAATTTCTTACAATGATAAACTTCATAAATATATTAAAGAAGCCGCATGTTTTGTTACTATTTTAATGCTAAATATTTAAGCTTGGCTTTGAACATGCATTATGGCTGGTTGTAGCGCAAACAATATAATGTATGGATCATACTTTTCTGCTTAAGATCCTTCTGAGTTTTTTACTCGGAGGGGTCTGGATTACGTTCTCGACGATCATTGCAGAAAGGTTTGGTTCCAAGCTTGGCGGAGTTCTTGCTGGACTTCCCAGCACCGTCATAATCTCTCTTTTCTTCATCGGCTGGACACAATCTCCGACAATTGCATCCAAAGCAACAACTGTTGTACCAATTATCATGGGGATCGATGCGCTTTTTGTGGTAGTGTATGCCCTGCTAATTAATAGAAACTTTCTTATAGCGCTTGGAGGAGCACTTTTATTCTGGGCAGTTTCATCCTTTATTCTTGTATTGTTAAGGTTTGACAGCTTTTTAATTTCACTGATAGGTTTTGCTGTATTTGTAGCGCTTTCTTTTTATATTCTTGAAAAGCGTAAAACTTTCCCTTCGGAGTCCCCAAAATATACAAAATACACTGCGCCAATGCTTATAATAAGAGGAATATTAAGCGGCTCGATCATAGCATTTGCAGTACTTATTGCAAAGATTGCTGGTCCTCTTATCGGTGGTATGTTCTCGGTATTTCCTGCGGTTATGATCTCAACAATGATCATTACACATTTTGCACATGGGACAAAATTTTCAATCGCAGTGCTCAAAATAATCATGGTAAGCGGTCCGGTAAATGTAGTAGCTTATGCGATAGCGGTGCGCTATCTTTATGGAAGTTTAGGTTTGATCTGGGGAACGCTGATCTCATTTATAATTTCTGTGATAAGTTCGTTTTTGGTGTATCAGTTTGTAAAAAAGAAAATGATATAACGTCAAGAGAATCAGGCAAAGAATTTGAATTAATCAGATATTTTTTTTTGGTAATACCCCAGTACTTCACCTATCGTATATAACGAACCGCTCACGCAGATGAGATCATCTCTGTCTACAATTTTCTTTGCATGCTTGAATGCTGAAATGCTGTTCGGGAATTTATAATATAGGGTGCCGGTTTTCTTCACTTCTCGCTCGAGCGTTTCGATCGCAGCAGCCCTATGAGATTGCGATTTACTGATAACAATAATATCTGCGATCTCAGAGATCGAACGCACCATCTTTTTGATTTCCTTATCATAAAGTATGCCAAGCACAATGATGAGTTTCTTATATGTATAGATCGATTTGATGTTCCGAACGAGCTGTCTCATCCCCGAAGGATTGTGTGCACCGTCGAGAATTATTGTGGGGTTGTTTCCGATTTTTTGAAGCCGTCCATCCCAAACAATAGTGTGCAGTGCGCTCCTCGTTTTATTTTCATCGAGTTTAAACCCAAAAATTTTCCCGAGAACAGCACACACGAGAACTGCCAGCGCAGTATTTCCAACCTGATGTGCACCCGCGAGATTGCAATGAACATGCTTTATATAAAAATCATAAGAAGGAATTGAGATACCATAATACACTCCGTCCTCATCGTAACTTTCATTTGTAACGGTAACCATTTTATCATATTCAATAACAGGGCATGAGAGTTCTTTTGCTCGTTGCAGAATTGCTTTTCGTGCTGCAGGACGTGTCATGCCAAGCACAAGGGGTATTCCGCTTTTTAGAATTCCAGCTTTTTCGAGAGCGATCTTAGGAAGAGTTTTACCAAGAGATTTTGTATGATCATATTCGATATTTGTGATCACGGTTATGACGGAGTTGAGGAGCACACTTGCATCGAGTCGTCCCCCGAGCCCGACTTCCATAATAGAGTAATCTAATCTTTTTTCGTAAAAGAGTTCGAAAGCAATGGCTGTAGAAATCTCAAAGTAAGTGGTATCATATTTTTCGTGAATATCTTTTCTTTTGAGATACAATGCAAGCAAATCTCCCGGCAGGACTTCTTTCTTATTAATGCGGAAACGTTCCCTATAGTCAACAAGGTGAGGAGATGTATTCAGTCCGACCGAAAATCCGTGTGCATGCAAAATCGACTCTATCGCTGCACAGGTCGAACCCTTGCCGTTTGTACCTGCAACGTGGATTCCCTGAATTTTCTTTTCAGGATTGCCGATCACATCGAGAAACTGTTTAATTCTCGTGAGCTCTATTTTTCTGTTTGTTGCAGTTTTTGCAAATATTTCTTTTAGAAA
>JAVCDK010000112.1 GCA_030765865.1 Candidatus Celaenobacter antarcticus
CCACTTACCATAATTCCATCGACTGTATTCGTCTCAATTTGTATTTTATGCTGTTCTTTGGTATTATTAATAGTTTTTGCAAACAGATCTGGTGTAAGTAGAAGAATAAAACTGAATAAAAGAATAATTTTTTTCATCTTTTCTCCTCACTAATATAAATTGATTAACTTCCCCAATGAGTTCATAAATATCACTGGCTCATTATCAATGATTTTTATATGTTTTCATAGTCAATCATTACATTTTTCCATTATCTTAATATTATCAATCGACTGCACAACAAAATCGGCAAAGGGTTCGAGGAGTTCGGCACCATCCTTGCCGGAAAGCACTGCGATGGACAATCCGCATCCCGCATTCTTTGCCATTTCCATATCGAGTGTGCTGTCGCCCACAACCGCTGTGTGTTCGGGTTTTATATTCAGCGTATCACACACATAATGCACCATATCTGGAGCGGGTTTGTCATTTGTGATGCTGTCTGCACCGGAAATTGCATGCACCTGATCGAGTACATCAAAAGCTTCCAGAATTTTTTCACAACGTACTGCGAGATCTGAGGTTGCAACAGCGATTTTTATGTTCTGCTCCAAGGCATTTTCAAACAATCCCCTGATATTTCCAAGCGGGGTTGCTATCTTTCTCAAGTCAACGATGCTGTCCACCTCACCAAAAATGCGATGCGTTGTCTTGTGAGCTTCATCTATTTCTAATCCAAATTCTATGAGTTTATTTATTACTTTTTTCTCTGTTGTCGGTCGTGAGTCTGTCAGGATCGCAACATCAAGAATATTTGTTGAATAAGGATCTGCGCCCATTGCACGAATTATATCATCGACTTTTTCTGCCGGTAGCTCGAAATGCTCTCCAAGCAGACGAGCTCGTTGTTTGATGATCTCTATCCACATATTCAGGTCGGAGAGTGTGCCATCTTTATCAAAAATTATCAGCTTGATTTGAGACGGGTCTATATATACAGTGCCGTTTTGCAGATGCGCAGCCTTGTTTGCCATTATATCCTTTCTATTGCCTGAAGAACATCCATAAGAGTGATCTCGTCGAGTTTCCTGTTTTTGCCGATCATGCTTGCAAGCAGGGAGAAGAATTGCTCGACTGTGATATCTGCATATTTGTCCATCACGAGATAAGAGATGTCCGTGCTGCTTTTTTTAAGAATAGCATCAAGTTGGGATTTTTCAGTTTTCTCTTGAGGTTCCTCGGATTTCTCCTCTGCGGGAGTTTGAGTTTTTTCATCTTCATCTTTTGAGATGTTGAATACATCCTTTTCAGAATCACTCATGACAAATGAGCCGATCTCATCATGTGCTTTTCTTGTTTTTGAGGTGATAATTTCTTCAAGATAAGTGATCTTCTTTTCGTAGAACTCATCCTTCTTCTTCTCATTAAGCTTTTTATACATGATGAGTGCCATAGCATATTTTCCCTGCTCTTCATACATTTTTGCAAGAGTCGGGGAGGCAACAACATCCTGAAATTCCATATTAAACCTCAATCCTGTTTTTTATTTTATCGAAGATGCCCTGCCCGATGCCTTTAACGCTCATGATTTCTTCAATAATTTCAAAAGAACCATTCTCGTTTCTGTAGTCAATAATTGCTTGTGCTTTTTTCTGTCCGATACCACTCAAGTCCTGAAGCTGCTTGACCGAAGCAGAGTTGATATTTATTTTTTCAGTTATTCCAGTAGTAGGCAGTGTGTCCGATGTTGATGTTTCTTCAGCCACGAATGCATATACTTCTGCTGAATCTCCGATCATTTCGAGATAGGGGAGGAGCTTTGCGAGAGTTTTATTGCCGATCCCTTTTATATTTGTAAGTTCTATCAAAGAATTGAATTCTCCATTTTTTTCGCGATAATCAACAATTGCTTGAGATTTTACAGGTCCAATTCCTGGAAGTTTTGATAAATTTTCAATTTCTGCTTTGTTAATATCAATTTTTTCAATCTTTTCTGTTTCTTTTTCAATTTTCTCTACACCTTCTTGTAATTTTTCTTTCTTTTGTGAAGTTTGTCTTAAATTGTTACCAATAATTAGTATAATTAAAACTACAACAATTAAAACCAATATAATAATGGCTCCTTTTGTCTTTTTGTTAATTTTATTATTCATTTTTTGTTTCCTTCGGTTTTTTGATTTTCATGCTATCCTGAATAATTTCTTTAGTCTCAATACTTTCATTTACATCTTCATTATATACTTTAATTTTCCCCTTTATTTTCTGATAAATATTCTCACCAATTCCTTTCACTTTCATGATTTCTTCAATATTTTCAAAAGAACCATTCTCGTTTCTGTAGTCAATAATTGCTTGTGCTTTTTTCTGCCCGATACCGCTCAAGTTCTGAAGCTGCTTAACCGAAGCGGAGTTAATATTTATCTTTTCGGTCGTTCCAGTAGTAAGCGGCGTGTCCGATGTTGATGTTTCTTCAGCGACAAATGCATATACTTCTGCTGAATCTCCGATCATTTCGAGATAGGGGAGGAGCTTTGCCAGCGTTTTCTTGCCGATCCCTTTAATGTTCACCAGTTCGATAAGAGAAGAAAGAGATTCCTGCTGAGTTCTGTATTCAAACATGGCTTGTGCTTTTGCAGGTCCGATGCCCGGCAATTCTGCAAGTGTTTCAATATCAGCGATGTTGATGTTGATCATCATGGGCTCGCGGGATTTTTCCACGACCTTTTTTATACTGTCTTGAACCATGCTTGTGGAATCGGCATCGAGAACGGAGGAAATATTTTTCACGTTGAGCACGATCAGTCCAATAACAAGAAATACAACAATAAAAATTATGATGTTGCGTTCGTCGGGTGTGAAAAATTTATTCATAGATCAGGTGTGTAAGGACCGTGCCCACGTCTTGCAAACTTTTCGGACTGCATTTATCGGGTGTATCCTCGATTGTATGCCAGTAAGGATACTCCATGTCTATGATGTCGATGGCTTCATAACCGGCTTCAAGAAAGGGGTAATGATCATCATAAATATAGTTTGTCATTTTTGATGAAAAAGCACGTATGTCATTTTTCCTGGCAATATCCCATACTTTTTTCACGAGAGCAGGTGACGATTTTTGTGAAAATGATTCAATCAAAATATCCAGGTCTGCATCTCCGATCATATCTATAACGATCACGAATTCGGGCTCTTTCCCCGAATATTGTTCGACGAAATATTGTGATCCAAGGCACCAGCTTTCATTTTGTCCATAGCTTCCTGCATCCTCGGCATCAAAAAAAATAAGGTCAATACCGTAAACCTCGGGTTCGTTTGCCTGTAATATCGTTGCAAGTTCCATGAGCACAGCAACGCCGGATGCAGCATCGTTCGCACCCGCGATAGGTGTGTTGTGATTTGTGACATCTGCATCCCTGTCTGCCCATGGACGTGTATCCCAGTGCGCTCCGATAAATATCCTTCGTGGTTTTTCCGGGTAGTATGATGCGACAATATTTGTGCATTGATACTGTTCACCGCGAACTTCAATAGGAAATTCCTGCGTGCTTACTGTTGCACCGTGCGAGTTCAGGAAGTCTATAAAATAGTCTTTGCATTGAGCATGACCTTTTGAGCCGGGATTTCTGGGACCGAATTCACATTGTGCTTCAAGGTATTCGAAGGCTTTTTCTCCGTTAAATTCTGGAATTGTGCTGGAGCACCCAGAAAGAAACAATGCACACAACCATATCAAACTCATTATTTTCATAATTTTTTGTTGTAATTTTTTCCAATGCATTCATCAAAAATAGCAACGGATTCGTTGTCAATTTTTCTACTGATGAAAATCCCGCGAATAGATAAGTTGTGTGAAATTTTCAGGAAGATCAGCCAGTGTCAAATTCCGTGGATAAAGCCGCACAGGATTGATATCAATACCTCCACGGCGGGTGTATTTGCAGATCAATGCTAATTTTAGGGGAGCTAAGAAGTTAAACAGATCAAAAAAAATTCTCTCGCAACACTCCTCGTGATATTCGTTGTGGAGTCTATATGAAACTATATATTTCAGCAAAGATTCGGGCTGGATTGTTTTTTTGTTCGGCTGATAATACAAGTACACCGAACCCCAGTCCGGCTGATTTGTCAGAGGACAATTCGATTTGAGAAGATGTGAGCAATAGTAGTATTCCTCTTTCTTTGAAATTCCTGTCTGCAGCAAAGAGGGCTCCGGTTTGTAAACTGAGATCCCGTTCACTTCAAGCTCATCTACACAAGTGAATACTGAGCTGTCTGAAAATATATTTGAGAAGGATGAGTATGTTTCATAATAGAGTTGTAAATTATCTGTTTCGAGAATTTTTTCGAGATCGGTTTTGATTGTAAAGAGCGCTTCATCAAATGAAGAAAACCTCAACATCGCAAAGGAGTTCAGATACAGTTTGAGAGATTTGCTTTCGATAATATTTAGTGAATCAGCCCTGTACTCTATCGTGAGAATGCCTGCTGTTGGCTTTCCATTATTTTGTAGAAAAGAGAATTCGTAGGCATTCCAGATGTCAAATCCGTGAAAAGGGGTGGGCTCTTTACATCCGATCGCATTTCTTCCCTGTGAACGGAGTATCGGTTTGAGGATATTCGCATTATATTTGAGAGATTCTTTATACATTTTCATGTCCTTGTTTAAATTAGGCAAAACTCACATTTATAAAATTTAAACAACATTATTAAAAAAACATTTCAATGTCAAAATGCTTCTCCTGTCGAAATAGAGAAATTCCAATCCTCTTCTCCAAATCCAATATCGATGCGCATGTTAAGCCGATCTTCCATGAAGAATGAATAGCGTAATCCAAAGCCGAGGTCAGATCTGGCATTAGCAATAGAGAAGTTCTTTGGTTTATCAGCTACTTGACCATTTTCAGCAAAAACAACAAATCCCATTCTGTGCAAGAATCCTTTTTCCCAGGGGAAAACACGGTATTCTGCTCTGAATACTGCGATCTGTTTGTCAATATGCAGATTTGGCGTCATCCCGCGCATATGCTTGTCAAGATGGGGCATGCTGTAAAAGGGTGGATTTTTCGAAGTGAGTGAGATATATCCTTGCAGTGCAATAACGTGTTTATCAGAAAAGGAAATATACTCCCGAATATCCATAGTATATTCCCCGAAATTATAATCACTACCGATGACCTTGTTGTAGTTTATAGCGCGAAAACTCAACAGTTCTCCTTTTGTCGGGTAGGATTCCGCATTTCGGCTGTCATAGCTGATCTGCAATCCCAACCCGGAATTAAATCCGCCTTTGCTTCCGGGAATTTCACCTGATATCAGCATCCCGCTTTCCTCCATTTTCGTGATCTCGTAATGGTTGAAGTCGTAAATTAATGAGATGTCCCAATTCCTGGTCAGCTTTCTCTTCACATCAAAAGTACATCCGAATTCAATCGGTGTAAAATCTTCTGCATTTTCTAAGCGGGAGTTATTGCCAATACCATAAAATTTTGAGGGCCATTTTCTAAAGTTAAGTGTTGAATTGAGTGTATAAAGACCATTTTTTAAATGAATTTTCGGTTCAAATTTGATCGTGAATTGTTTCTTTTCACTATATTCCGTGGAGAGATAATAACTATTTTGAGGAATGGATGTATCAAAATGCTTTGGGCGGTGGCGTACATAAACAAGTCCACCTCCGTAAAATCCTGTTTCATTCTCGTAGCCGAAGATAGGATAGCCGGCGAACTCTGATTCTGCAAAAATAATGTTACACAATGGTAATGTAATGAGGACCAGAAGAAAAAATCTTTTCATGATCCGCTTGTTGAGAATGAGTCCGATATATTTCATCTAAATATTCTGTGAGTTCTGAACTCTTGTAAATTTATTGATGAACAACAAACAGCACTATAAAATCTGAATGTCATTATCAATTTAGTCCGTGTCAGCTATCGTCTTATTCTGAATTTCTTGAGTAACCGACGAAATGAAGTCCTTTAGATCGGTCGTTCCGAGATTTCCCTTGAGATGTTTTCTGACGGAGATATTATTATTTTCAATCTCTTTTTTGCCTACTACTATCATATAAGGGATTTTTTGCTTCTCTGCTTCACGGATCTTGTAGCCAACCTTTTCATCCTGAACATCGATATCAGTGCGGATATTCGCATCTCTCAAAGCTTGTAATATTCCTTTTGCATAGTCAATTTGATGTTCACTTATAGGTATGACCTGTACCTGCACCGGCGCTAGCCATACCGGGAAATTACCTGCATAATGCTCGATGAGCACGCCAAAGAAGCGTTCTATAGAGCCAAGCAATGCGCGGTGGATCATATATGGACGATGAGCTTCATTATCCTCCCCAATGTAGGTCATGTCAAAGCGCTCGGGAAGATTGAAGTCAAACTGGATTGTGGTGCACTGCCATGAACGGTCAAGAGCATCTTTGATCTTGATATCAATCTTTGGTCCGTAGAATACACCTTCGCCGGAATCGACTTTGTATTCCAGTCCGGAAATTTCCAAAGCTTCTTTCAGCGATTCTGTTGCTCTTTCCCAGTCAATATCTTCTCCCACATAGTGGTCCGGCTGGGTAGAAAGGAAAATATCATATCTGTTGAAGCCAAAGGATCTCAGGAAGAATAGTGAGAAATCAAGTAGTTTTACCACCTCACTTACAAGCTGGCCGGGAGTACACATAATGTGGGCGTCATCCTGTGTGAAGCCCCGCACTCTCATCAGACCATGCAAGGCACCGGAACGTTCGTACCTATATACCGTACCGAGTTCAGCATATTTGATGGGTAATTCTCGGTAGCTGTGCAGTTTAGATTTGTATATCATAATATGGAAGGGACAGTTCATCGGTTTAATATAATAATCGATCTCGTCGATCTTCATCGGTGCGTACATGCTGTCCTTATAAAAATCAAGATGACCGCTGGTTTCCCACAAAATTGACTTTCCAATATGGGGAGTATAGACGATCTGGTATCCGGCTTTGTAGTGCTCCTTTTTCCAGAAATCTTCTATGACATCTCTCATCACCCCACCTTTTGGATGCCAGTGCACGAGCCCTGCACCTACATTTTCGTAAAAGCCGAACAGGTCGAGTTCCTTGCCGATCTTTCTGTGATCTCTTTTTTCCGCTTCTTCCAACTTTTTAAGATGCTCATCCAGCTCTTTCTGGGTGGGGAATGAGATACCGTAAATTCGCTGCAACATTTTATTTTTTTCATCACCAAGCCAATATGCACCAGAGAATTTTAGTAGTTTAAAATATTTTACTTTGTTTGTAGATTGTAAATGCGGGCCGCGGCAGAGGTCCACAAAATCTCCAAGCACGTAAATTGATAATGCCTCATCTTCGGGTAGATCATTTATGCGTTTAATTTTATAGATTTCACCGAGACTATCAAACAGTTCAAGTGCTTCTTCACGACTCAGAACTTTACGTTCAAAGTAGAAATTTTCGTCGATGATACGCTGCATTTCTTCTTCAATACGCCCAAGATCATCTTCTGTAAAAGGAATTTCTTTATCAAAATCATAGTAGAAACCCTGCTCAATCGCAGGGCCGAATGCGATCTTCACGTCTGGGAAAAGACGCTTAACTGCCTGTGCCAGGATGTGTGAACTGCTGTGCCAATAAACATTTTTACCTTTTTCATCGGAGAATTTGTAAAAGAGAATGGAGCCATCTTCCTCGAGTGGGCGTATCATATCGACCGCCGTGTCGTTGAATTGTGCACAGAGAGCTTCTTTGGCAAGTCCTTTGCTTATTCCTTGAGCGATCTCAAGGGGAGTGATCCCTTTTGGAAATTCCTGTATGGAACCGTCCGGGAATGATATTTTGATATTCATGAGAAATCCTTATACAAATATATTTTGAACTTTTAAAATGTTCAATTGTTCAAAATGCAGTCAAGAAAATCAGACTACAAGAAACGTTAGTACTATTCCGTGTAATACTCTCGATTGGTCAAGAAATGATAATCCGTCCAGGATGATTTTTCATCAGCAGCTTTCTCAATGAGATCTGCTGCACCGGTGACCTGGGCATCAAGATTGTCCGCATAATGAAGAATGAGCGCCTCTTTTGTTTTTGGGGGAACTGCAGCGCCATGTTCCCTTTCTCCATGATGGCTGAGAAGAAGATGCTGTATTTTCATGAGCAGTTTCTGTGGAAAATTATTAATTTCCTCGCATTTGTCAACAACCATTTTATTGCCGATAACAACGTGTCCAATAAGACGTCCTTCATCAGTAAAATCAATAAATGGTGCAAGCGTATATTCCTTTATCTTGCCGATATCATGTAAAATAGCGCAGGTGATGAGCAGGTCTCTGTCAATGCCGTCATACAAAGTACTGACTGCATCACAGATGGAAGTAACTGTCACTGAATGGTGAAGAAGCCCTCCAACAACATTATGATGCCAGTTCTTGGCAGCGGGTGATTTTGAGAACTTTTCCAGCAATTCCTTATCATCAAAGATAAGATGCAGAAGCTTAGATAAATACTCATTTTTTATCGAATCTATGAAGCCAAAGAGTCTTTCTAAAAGCTTGTCTGTATCTTTTGTGGTTGTTGGAGCAAAATCAGAAATTTGGTATTCGTTTTCTTCTGCTTTTCGTATGTTGCTTATGGAGAGCTGCATATTGTTTTCGAAAGTCGTGACAAGCCCTTTAAGCTTAACAATATCTCCTACGCTGAAAGTGTCCCGAAGTTTTGGTACATTATCCCAGATAAATCCTGTTACCTGACCTGTTCTGTCCACACACATTAAACGTATGAAGAATTTACCATTTCTACTTTTTCTCACGGATTTTTCACTGATCGCAAATAAATCTGTTATTTCGCTGCCCTCTAATGGGTTTAAATCCTGTACAAATATTTCTTTCATACTACTCCTATATATAAGTTTTTTTAACCACGAAAACCATGAAAATAACAAAATGGTTTTAATGTCAAAACAAATATATTATTGTATGATGTATTTGTACATTTTTATGAATTGATTTTATTTTTTTGGGCTACCTTCCTAAATCCTTCCTAACAAGGAAGGACTTGCTGCATTCTTATTGAGAGAAGTCCCATCTCCTTAATAGGAGAAGGGATTTAGGGTTGAGGTTTCTACTCGCATATCTTTCTAATTCTCTTCAGAACACCAGCTACATTATTCAATACTTCTTCGTTCTTTATCCTGAGTATTTTATATCCTTTTTCTATAAAATATTCATCACGTTCTTGATCCCGGATCTTAGTTTTCAGGTGAATTTTTCCATCTATTTCAAGAATTACTTTTTTGCTTGGGTATAAAAAATCCAACACAAATGTATCATATGGAACTTGGCGTCTGAATTTAAGTCCGTTCAATTTTTTTGATTTTAATTTTTCCCATATAATTTCTTCTGCTTCAGTTTGTGATTTTCTAAGATCTTTTGAAACCTGAAAAAGTTCTCTGGAGTATTTTCGAGCCATTGGCTACCTTCCTAAATCCTTCCTAATTAGGAAGGATTTTTTAGTGGCACAGTTGATTTCATTTTCGAGGACATATTATTTTAAACCACATACATGGGATTCGTGAAAAGCCATCCTTTGAGCCCGATGAACACCTCAATCCGATAAAAGCCCTTCTCGGTGATCGGATAGGATACTTTGTTCATATACTCAGTGTGAACCAGATTCCCGTTGTGTATAATTTTTATATGACAATCCTGCTGAAGATAGATAAATAAGTAAAGGTCTTTTTCTTCAAGTGATATCTCTTCGCCAGGCAAAGCAAATTTTTCGGATGATTTTGACTCGATCCCACAGTAAAACATATACGGGTCGGCATGAGTATAGTTCACAATGTATGAATTGCCGTTTTTCAAGTATGCAAGGATTTCCCTGGTTGCATTTTCAGTAGATATAGGTTGCCTTGTTTGGATATTCGTTCTGATCGTTCCAAATAATTTTCTATGAGGAAGAAAGCTGATTGAAATAGGACCTACTGAGTACCTGTTCTCATGAGAATCCACACTTCCGATCCCTGGTTTTTTTAAACCATTACAATTCAATTCATCCCATTTTTTCAATACTTTTTTACCCGGTCTTTTTATTGAAGTATTCGGGAAAAGAATTTTTGGCAGGACGTTCCATGGTATACGTAACCGATCGGTCCATTCCGAGATGTAGTTCCATATTTCAATGCCGTCAAATTCATCAACATTCCATGATGTCCAATTATAGGTGCGCAAAGTTCTCTTTGATCTTCTTTTCTCAAATGGATGAGCAATAAATCCGGTTCCACCCACTTTGCTGGTTTTCTCTACATATTCTTCAGCGCTCATAGAAAGTGGAAAAACTTTATCGACGTTGAAAATAAGGTAATGATTATTTTTTGCTACATCATTCATCTCATATCCGATAAGAACATGTATATTTGATTGTGGAAGAGCAGAGAGATCATTTCTTACTTCCAAAGAACGGTGGTCTGTAATACAAACAAAATCGACATTAAGCTTTTCTGCTGTTTTAACAATATTCACAAGGCTTCCATGGCCGTCAAAGGAGTGCTCTGTATGAACATGAATAACGCCAGTGTATTCAAATATTTCTTTTCCGAAAACTGATTTTTTGATCATTTCCAAACCTGAGAGGTATGGCACGGTTTAGGTGATAGTTGTCAACAATTTTATTCATGTAAATGATGACAGGCAGAAAGAGATACATTTAGAAGACTATGCTCCGACATCAAAAATGGCAGGTACTCCATGTTGGGGAACAGAGGATGCTGACTCTCATCCAGCCACAGACCGATATTTCAAAACTTCAAATAATCTTCCCTGGGCGATCAATATTGCCGAATCATGGAATTATCCCATTAAGATGATCCAACTCACTTATGCATATTTATTTTTTGCTGATTGGGCACAGAGCAGGGGGATTGTGCACACTGATTGGTATGATTCTTCCGTACCGGAAAATATCAATCCTGATAATATTTACTCTCCATAATTTAATATCCACAAAATATATTAAGCCAGGCATTACGTCTGGCTTTTTTATTATGAAATAAAATTGACAATTTTTTTCCAAAAGCTTTCAAATAATTATGGCGGAAAAGAAGAAATTATTACAGAAAAAACTCAACCTTCTTGATGTTTTCAGTATTGCGACCGGAGCAATGATCAGCTCAGGACTTTTTATTCTCCCGGGGCTTGCTTTTGCAAAAGCAGGACCAACAGTAATTGTGGCATATATTCTGGCTGGGATCATCGTGATACCAAGTATGCTTGCACAGATAGAACTCGGAACAGCAATGCCCAAAGCGGGCGGAAGTTATTTCTATATTGAGAGAAGTATGGGACCTGCTGCAGGTACTTTAGGAGGATTCGCAAGCTGGTTCAGTCTGGCACTTAAAAGTGCATTTGCCCTAATTGGTATCGGAGCATTTGCCAATTTGCTGTTTCCGGTGCTTTCAGGAACTCATATAAAAGCAATTGCGATTGGATTCTGTATATTCTTTGCACTGCTGAATATAAAAAGCGTAAAGCACACAAGCAAATTCCAGGTTTTTCTTGTATTGTCATTGCTTGCTATGTTGTTTCTCTATTGTGCAGTTGGTATTACAAAAGTAAATCTACACAATTTTATGCCTTTTTCTCCCAAAGGATTCGGTGCAGTGATCCCGGTCGTGGGTCTTGTTTTTGTATCCTTCGGAGGTTTAACGAAAGTGACAAGCATTGCAGAAGAGATCAAAAAACCAAAGGCGAATCTGAAAATGGGTATGTTGATCGCATTTATTGTGGTGATGTTTTTTTATGTTGTAACAATATTTGTCACTGTGGGTGTGGTTGATGCAAGCAAGCTGGCAGGTTCTCTTACACCAATTTCCCAGGGTGGCGAGATCGTACTCGGACGAGTTGGCATGATCATCCTGTCGATCGCAGCGCTATTTGCATTTTTTTCAACAGCCAACGCAGGTATCCTTTCTGCATCGAGATTTCCTCTAGCTATGAGCAGAGATAGATTAGTTCCCGAGATTTTCGGAAAAATGGGTAAAAAGAATCAAACGCCAATTATCTCAATTATATTTACTGCAACATTTATGATCGTTATGATCGCTTTTTTAAATTTTGAGAATCTGGTCAAAGCAGCATCAACCATGAAGATCATTTTGTTCTTGTACACGAACGTTGCGCTAATAGTTATGAGAGAAAGCCGGATCGATACCTACCAGCCCTCCTTCAGAGCACCTCTATATCCGTGGTTGCAGATTATTGCGATCGTCATATACGCTTTTCTTATTTTTAAGATGGGCGCTGTACCGCTTATCATAACTGCCTTTTTTATCACACTTTGTATTGTCTGGTATGTTTTTTATGTACGCATGAAAGTACAAAGAAAGTCTGCGCTGGTGCATATTGTTGAACGAATCACGAATAAAAAGATATCAAGCAGCACGCTTACAGAAGAGCTGAAGGAAATACTCATCAGGCGGGATAATATTGTTGAAGATAGATTTGATAAATTAGTTAAATCTGCAATTATTCTTGATCTTAAGCGCTCAATAGAAGCAGAAGAATTTTTCAAAATTGTGTCAGAGAAGCTTTCTTCAAGGTTGAACATCCCGTCTCAGGAACTGCATGACCTGTTTGTCGAGCGGGAGCGGCAGTCCTCCACAATTCTCGAACCCGGACTTGCAATTCCACATATTATTGTAACAGGAGAGAAAAAGTTTGATATACTTATCGTGCGCTGCAAGGATGGTATTAATTTTGAAAAAG
>JAVCDK010000159.1 GCA_030765865.1 Candidatus Celaenobacter antarcticus
AAAGCCAATTTCTTATCATAAAACCATAATTCCTGAAATAAAAAACGAAAAAAAGTAAATCTAAACCGAATATTATAAAATCATAACTAAAATTCCTTTATGGAATTTCCTGGATTAAATAGTTCATATTCCTAAAATAATTTCGGGGAAGAGTGATCGGAAGTTAATGTGTTTTTTCGTTACTACACACACCGATCCGCCAGCTAGCAATTTTTTACTAATAACTCTCTGTAATCTCTGTGGTAAAACACAGAATAGTTAGGTTACATAAACTCCAGCCGATACGTTCTCAGTTCCCTTCTCCGTTCCTTGAAATCGGGGCATAAACGTGCAAGCTCATTCCAGAATTCCTTGCTGTGGTTTTTCACTTTGAGGTGAACAAGTTCGTGCAAAATAATATATTCCCGAAGCTCTTCAGGCAGCAGTATGAGTTTCATATTCAGGTTGATATTATTTTTATGCGAGCAGCTCCCCCATAGCGTTTTCTGGTTTTTGATGAATACACGATTATAGGTAAAGCCATGCTTTTGTGCGAGGGTTTCCAAAGTATGAGTAAGCACAGACTTTGCATGAGAATGTTCAACCTCCATTGGAGCTACAAGCGCTTGATAATTCTTTTGAAGCTCATTGAGTCTTTGCACATGTTTGTTGATCCATTCACTTTTTGACTCTACAAATTCCTGAGCTTTTTTCATGGAAAACCCCATTGGCACAGCCACACGGACTCTATCTGCTTTCACGGAAATACTGATGCGTTTGGCGCGTGTGCTGCGCTCGAAAAGGATGGGGACAGTGGAGGGGATTTCGATTTTCATAATAATTTTCTAAGCCTGGACATGATGCTTGAATGTGGTTCAGGGTCGATTTGATTATAATAATTATTTATTTTTAAGTTAATGTACCGATTTATTTTTTGGTTTTATCATTATTATCAATGCAAAAATTAATAATATAGCCATAGGGATAAAAAAGATTAGATCTATAAAATTATCAAAAATCCATTTTGAGAAGCCAAACACTGTTCCTCCAACTTTAATTTTACTAACACCTTTAGTATGTGAGATTTTAAATGAATTTTTTACATTAGTCACGCTTATTCTCCCTCCCCACAATTTTACTATCACTTCATCTTTTGGTCTTATATCTCCAAGTTTTACATTATTATTAAATTCCTCAATTATTGTTTTTTCATGGTTTATTATCTCACATATACCTAAAATTCTACCATTAAGAATAACGTCATATGCTATCTCATTGCTTTTATTTTTTATAAGAAAAAAATAGAAAAACTTATAATTAGATGAATGATTATATCTATATATTTTTGGAATAGTGTTTTTTATTAATTCTGTTATTTTTTTATTCGCTTTGTAATTATCTCGATTATTATAATAAAAAGTATCTAATATAGATTCCGTTTTTTCCCATAACTCATTATTGTTTATTTCAATTAGTGAATTCTGTAAATCCGGAGGTAAACTATATTCATAATATTCTAGGTGCGTTACGAGTTTTGGATTATTTTTACTTATTTCATGTATTATATAAAAACTTCCACTTACTACTCCAATAACTAAAGCAATTTTACCAAATATTGCCCAAAATTTCTCATGTCTCATATATTCTCCATTTTTGTTGTTTTACAAAATCGTTTAAGACTGCATGAATAATTATCATATTACATATCTTATGCCTTAATTCTTCATTTTTCTGTCAATATTATACTTACGTTTGAAATTTTCAATACATATCTCCTACAATCAAACCTCAAAATACTAAGCATGAAATTTGATATTTATTCGACATTAGATATTCGGATTTAGAAATTTCCCTCAGCGTTCCATTCCTTTATATTGCAATTCATAGAGTTTGTAGTAAATTCCCCTATGCTTAATAAGTTCTTGATGGCTTCCCTCTTCAGCGATTCGACCTTTGTGAATTACAACGATCCTATCAACATTCTGTATAGTTGAGAGCCGGTGTGCGATAATAACCGAGGTTCGGTTTTCCATAATCTTATGCAGTGCGTCCTGAATAAGCATCTCAGTTTCAGTATCAATATTTGAAGTAGCTTCATCCAGCACAAAAACACTTGGATCCCCGACCAGTACACGAGCAAAGGCAAGGAGCTGGCGTTGACCTGCAGAAAGCACAGAGCCCCGCTCTTTTGCGTCAGCGTCATATCCTTTTGGAAGTTTTGAGATGAATCTGTCTGCATTAGCATATTTGGCTGCCTGAATGATCTGTTCTTCGGAAATATCTTGTCGGAACAAAGAGATATTATCGCGTATCTTGCCTGAGAAAATAAAGACATCCTGGTGTACCACACCGATATTGTAGCGCAGTTCTTCGAGATTATAATTTTTAATAGACTTTCCGTCGATCAGAATATTGCCTTTTTGGAATGGATAGAATGAGCTGACAAGCTTCACAAGAGTAGTTTTACCACCACCTGTCGAGCCCACAAGCGCAACTTTTTCACCTTTTGTAATTTTCAGGTTTATATCCTTGAGAATCCAATCTTCGTTCTTATAAGCCATCCATACATTTTTGAATTCGATCTCACCCTGCAAGCGTTTAGGATACTGGGGCAGCGTAGAATAATGCTCTTCTTTTTCATCCATGAGTTTGAAGATACGCTCCAGCGCAGCCATTGCGGACTGCATCACATTGTATTTCTGACTCAGGTCATAGAGTGGATCGAAGAAACGGTGCACATAACTGATGAACACGACCAGCACACCAAGTGACATTTTATCCTGCAGGATGCTTCCCCCACCGTACCAGATGATAAGCGCAATCGCAAGATGAACCATCACGTCGATAAGCGGACGAAATACTGCAAAGATACGTAACTGCTTTCTCTCAGCTTCGAAATAATCCTGTGTAACACTCTCAAATTCATTCTGTTTCTTCTTCTCCTGATGAAAAAGCTGGATGGTCTGAATACCGGAAATATTTTCACTCAAACTTGTATTGATCTTTGCAAGGCGAATCCTCACAAGGCGATAGACTTTGCGGATATCGACTTTGAATTTGAGCATGAAGAAAATGACAAAAGGTAGCACGACAAAGGTAATGAACGCCAGTTTCCAGTTGATAATGAACATCACAATGAGAATCGCCAGCATCATGAAAATATCCTGCACCAGCGTGATAAGACCTTCGCCGAGCATTTCTGACAGAGCATTTACGTCATTGGTAACGCGGGTTACCAGCCGTCCGATCGGGTTTTTATCAAAGAAGGACATGGGAAGTTTCTGCAGGTGTTTGAAAAGCTTCATGCGCAGATCATACATAGAGTGCATTGCACCGTATTGGGTGAGATATATTTGCACATAGCTGAATATAAATCTTAGAACGAGAAATACAAAGAAAATGATCGCAAGGGTCTTCAAGCCACTGATGTCTCTCGAACGAAGTATTTTCGTATCATCAATACTCAGCTCGGATAGGTTTTTCTGAGGAATGATGTAGTATTTCCCAAAGGGTTTCAGATAAGCAGGATTGCTTTCTGCGATGGGTGTGTTCTTATTATTTATCGGGTAAGCAGCATAGATGTCTTTGCTGATGCAACCATTGGTGAGCAGCATTTGATAATGCTTTGGCAGCAATTTATCAATATTGTAGCTGTGTATAAGTACTTTACTATCCTGCTGACTCACTACGAACTTTTTATATCTTTTCGTGAAATGTTCCTTCAGTTCGGGATTGTTTTCTACAGAGAGGATTTTGAGAGAAGGATTGATATATTCGTCAATAGCATATTTGGTGATATATGGAATTGAGATCGCGAAGAAAGCAATAATGATCAATATGAAGAAGGAGATAATGAAGTAGACCTTATAGGGCGCAAGGTACGTGAACAGGCGCTTCATCAACTTGGAGTCGAGCACCTTGCCGCTGTCTTTTTCTTCTTCGAATGCTGATGAAAATCTTCGCATATTACATTTCCAGTTCTTCTCTTAACTTTTGACGATTATAAATGTCCGTATAAATCCCTTTGAGCTCAAGCAGTGTTTTATGAGTGCCCTGCTCCACGACCTTGCCATTCGACAGCACAATTATCTTATCCGCATGCTGCATGGTAGAAATTCTGTGCGCAATGATGAGCACGGTTTTATTCTTCTGGCTCCCCCTTATATTTTTCAGAATGATCTCTTCTGTTTCCGTATCTACAGAGGAAAATGCGTCATCCAGCACAAGTATCGGTGCATCCTTAATAAGAGCTCTGGAAAGTGCCAGACGCTGTTTCTGACCTCCTGAGAGTGAAACTCCCCGTTCCCCGATTATCGAGTCAAACTCCATCTCGAAACCCTTAATATCATTGTAAAATTGTGATATTTGGGCTATTTCTACAACATCTTCTTCAGTAACGTTTTCATTGCCGAATTGAATGTTTTCTTTTACTGACGATGCAAAGAGAAAGATGTCCTGGGTAACCACTGCGATTGACTGGCGGAGAGTTTCCAGCGGGATTTGATATATCTCGTGGTCATCAATATATATTTCATTTTTGGGAGGATTGAACAGTCGTGTAAGAAGTTTGATTATCGTGCTTTTTCCTTCACCTGTCCTACCCACGATCGCAAGGGTTTCACCTGCTTTAATATTGATTGAAATATCTGAGAGCACTGGCACTTCTGTATCAGGATATGTATAATGGAGATTCTTGAGACTGATGTCTCCGTGCAACGAAGTGATAGATCTGTCCACACAGGGTTCGTCGTATATCTCGGGTTTCTGGTGCATGATATCCTGAATTCTGTTGAGAGATGCAGTCCCGCGCTGATAGAGATTCACGATCCATCCAACAGCGATCACTGGCCATGTAATGAGGTGAAGATAGCTCGTGAACGCAACGAATTCCCCGATTGTGATCTCTCGAAGAATGGTTTTAGTTCCGCCTATATAGAGCGTTACCATCAGACTAATGCCGATTATTGCAAACATGAGCGGGAAGAACATACCCCATATTTTCACAAGTTTCATATTCTGGTTAACAAGGTCTTCTGCAACCTCTCCAACACGGGCTTCATAGGCATTTTCTCGAACAAAAGATTTTATGATACGAACGCCGGAAATCGTCTCCTGCGCCCTGTCAGAAAGATGGGCAAAGATTTCCTGCACTTTTTTAAACAGACGATGAACTTTTTTGCCGAAATATATGGTCACAAATGTTACAATAGGAAGCGGAATGATCACATAGAGGGTCATTTTCAGGTTGATGTTGCTCATAAGCAGGAAGGAACCGAGCGTCACAAAAAACACATCAAACATAAGCACAACACCAATCCCGAAAAGCATGCGCACCGCATTAAGGTCATTGGTGGCATATGCCATGAGATCACCGGTATTATGATTTTGAAAAAAGCGGGGAGATAGCTTTTGCAGATGCTCATAATAATCGTTGCGGATCTTCTTTTCTATCTTGAATGAATTGGTTATGAGTAATACCCGCCACAGGAAACGCAGTACTGCCATAAAAATCGCAAGCCCGAAAATGATGCCTGCATACATCAAAATGGCATTCATAGTGAAGCTGGGATTGTGCAAACTATCGATCACATGTTGGATGATCTTTGGCACGACCATCTGAATTGCGTCAACAATGATAAGGCAGAGCACACCAATGGCAATGCTCTTCTTATATTGCTTAAGATAGGAGATTATCAGCTTCAGATTTTTCATAGTTTAAGATGCATTTTTGGGGAGGATCAGGGAAGTGCGTCCAGCAATTTTTTTGCCTCAGCTCCCCAATTGGAGTTTGTTCCGTAGCGTTCAATGACATTTTTGTAGAACAGACGAGCTTTATCAAATTTCTGAAGTTTCTCGTATGCGATTGCAATTTTGACGTTGGCATTCACATACCACTGGTCCAAATAGCTGTAATCATACACGATCTTGAGGAGCGCTTCCACTGCTTGGTCATACTCCTTGAGCCCATAATACGATTCCCCTATCCAGTAGATTATCTCAGCTTTGACTTCGCTGTCCGTAAATTTATCCTGGATTGACTTGAAAAGCTGTATTGCCTTCCTGTATTCTTTATCCATATAATAGCAATAGGAAATCTCGAAGATCGTTTGAGGGGTCATCTCAGGCGAACCGAAGCGATCTATCAGCACCTGGTATGCCTCGATAGCCAGCATCCACTCACCCATAGATTTGCATGTAAGTGCAAAATTCTCGATCGCCTGCATTGCATAGGTTCCCTCAGTATCACGCTGAATTACTTTATGATAATATTCCAATGCATCCTGAAAATTGCCTTCGCTGAAGTTCATTGAACCCAGTTTAAGATATACATTATTGATAAGATTGGAATCAGGAAATTTATCGATCAAGGTGGTAAGATACGTTTCTGCTTCTTCGAATTCTTTGTTCTCCAGCGCCATGATCGCTAACTCCAAATACGCATCATCTGCATATTTGGTAGTGCCATAATTTTTAATCACTTTTTCAAATAATTTCCGTGCTTTCTTCTGATCGAGCTGTGCATAATATATCCCTCTTTCGAGCGCAAGATGGGCTTCAATATCAACCTTGTCTTTAATGGCTGACTTATAATATTTCTCAAAAACTTCTGCCTGTGTTCGATTTTTCAATTTATAATATGCAACGATAGTGTTTTCTGCGATTTTTGACCAATCCAAATAGGAAAAACTTTCAAAGGGATCTTTGTAACTCTCGGCTAAGTTATAGATTTTTGTATAATTTGTCAGTGCGCTATTCACATCACCCACAAGCATATGGAGATCTGCAAGATGCTTAGTGTCGATGAGCATTGTGTCTTCTGCGGTAACCTGGCTAATGATCCGCCCATATTGCAGGATCGCGTAACTCAGATTGCCCTGCGCTTCATATATGCCCGCAAGGATGCGCCTGTCTTTACTTGTAAGCGCCTCGATTTTCATGGAAATTTCAATTGCCTCATCAAACTGCCCCTTATCAATATACAGATTTCGAAGTGTGCGCAGAAGCCCATCATCCGGTGCTTTTTCTGCGAGAATGGCGTAATATATAATCGCTTTCTCTTGCTCATTCATAGACAGATTAATGGATGCGAGGAGGTTGAGTGCTTCAATATAATTTTCCTGAGCTGTGTAGTTGTGTACATAGTATTCGAAATAGACTGCGCTCTGCGAATAGGATTTGAGTTGATAATATACATCTCCGACATTATAGAGCAGTTCGGGATCAGCATAGATAGTTTGTTCGTCAATTTTCTGGTACTGATTTCTAGCTGCTATGTATCCCTCATTTTTCAGATATAGATCGCCAAGATAGCGATATGCTTCATTTCTGATCTCAGCATTCCGTGAAAGCGTGGCAGCTTTTTGGAGGTACGTGATCGTCTGTTCTTCATATTCTCCTGATTCCATGAGTGCTTTCCCAAGTTTGAAATATACCTGTCCTATATAAGGAAATGTGTTATAAGCATCAACGAAATTGAGCGTGAGCTGTCGTAAGTTCGTGATGTAAAGCTCACTTCCTGGTTCGTAGGTTCTGGTTCTCAGCGTGATAAGATGGAATTCTGCATATGCTTTTTCAGGAATATCAGTATAATCAGTAACAATTGATTCAAAAATTTTTTGTGCATCAGCATAATATTTGTCAGCATCTTCATCTTCTTCAATTGCAGCTTTCTGTGCAAGCTTGATAAAAATTTCACCTTTTAATAATAACAGTTTTGGCTCACTTGTGAATAATGGGTCGCTCTCAAGAAGCTGGAGCGCTTTATTATAATCCTTAAGGTCCTGAGTGTAGATTTGTGCTATAGAAAATATTGTTGCTATGTAGTCATTATTTCGTACGAACTGAGCAAAGGTTTGAACCATATTTTCAAGTGCACGGCTCTCCTTTTTTGCCATAAATTGCTCAATATAATTCAACTTTGTAGATATGTTATTTCGCTCTTCGCTCGTGAGAGAATGTGTGGAAAGCGCATTAGTATAGTATTGTAATGCTTCATCATATTGACCGAGCTGTTCGCTGCAAAATGCAAGGTCCAGATACGCCTGTCCCCGCAGTTCGCTTTCCGGATAAATTGTCACAATAATACTATAGTAGTTCACCGCAGCAGAAAAATTTCGCAAATATTCTTGATAGAGCTGTCCAATATTATAATACATAGAATCGACCGCAGTAATGTGAGGATAGTTCTTGATGATCCCAAGGTAAGCAGAGATCGCAGGTTCGTACTCCTTTTGCTTTATATAGATTCGTGCACGTAATTGATGAATATCTTTTTGTGTTTCCAGCACGGCTTTTGTAAGATCAATGTTGTTCAGAATATTTATTGATTGAGTATAATTCTGGAGGTAATATTGTGCATATGCAAGTAGGTATTGGATTTGTGAGGTATGATCACTTACAGGAAAATTTTGCTCAAACTCATTGCAGGTAAGGGTGGTATTCCTATATTCATCGAGTGCGAATTCAAGTAATGCAATCTTATAGGCGATTTTATCACGCTGGGGATATGTGTCGAATTTTCGATAAAATTCCTTGTACTGTTCCAGGCATTTTTGCTTATCACCGCTTCGTTCGAGAAGTTCTGCATAAAGTAAAAGTAAAGACTGTTCAAATTCTCGAGGAATGGTTTCTGTAAGCCCTTTTTGCAGTAATTGCAGGGCTTGGTCAGGCATTTCATTATTGTAATAATATTGTGATAATTCCTGGATTGCTTTCCATTTTTCATCGGATTGAGGATACATATTAACAATCTTCAGGAGGGTCTGTTCATACTCTACAGGCATATTATGGAGTTGATACACAGACGCAAGAGAGAGCAGGATTCCTGGAATCTGGGCTTTGCCAGTAAAACTTTCAATGATATCCATTGATATGAGAATGGCTTCATTATACATACCTGCATTCTTCAACGCTGTGATGATCTTATTTAGCGATTGCAGTGCATAAGGGCTTTGCGGGTAATTATAGATCAGGTCCTGGTAATACTGAGCAGATTCGAAATAATTCTTGCTTTCGAAGAGACTTTCCGCAAGTTTGAAAACGGTCTGAGGATAGAGTGTTGTCTGCGGATGGTCTTCAATAAGACGTTTGTACGCAAAGGAAGCATTCACATATTGCTCGAGCTCCATATAAGAATTGCCCAAATAAAATTGTGCTTCTTCTGCAAGTGATGAACTAGGGTATTTCTGAATAATATTCTGAAATTTCCCTATTGCTTCCTCGTACAGTGTGTCGTCATACATTTTTTTCGCGAAGTCAAATTCTTCCTGAACACCTGCATTAAGCACTGAACTAACAAATATTATTACCAATATTACAAGTATTTGTTTCATAAAAAACCTCATGCATACCTTGCATTAATAGGAATACTCTCATCAACAACAGTTTCATAAAGCTCGGGATATTTGGTCAAAATGAGTATTCCTTTATTATTAGTTGATTTGATGAGATCGAATAATTTCTCACGAAGTATTTTTTCAAGATGATCTGCAGGTTCATCCAAGATCAGATATTCTGTCTTTACAGAAAAGGAAAAGATGATCTGTAACAATCTGAGTTCGCCGTATGATAATTCATATATATCTTTATGAAAAAAAAGTTCAATTTTTACATTAAATATTCCGCATAACTCTTTAATATTTTGTTTGATAGCAATTTCGTTATTTTGATGAGTTAAAAAATTGTATTCATCATGGATCAAGGGAAAAACAAATTGTTTTTCTGGATTCTGGAACAAAAATGCAACTTTATCAGACAGTTTTTTTTCTTTATGTAATGGAATATTATCTAATAGAATTTTTCCTTTGTCTGGTTTTATTTCACCGAAGAACAAGTTGAAAAGTGACGTCTTTCCTGAACCGGTTTCACCATATATACATTTTTTTTCATTATTATTCAGTTCGAATCCAAAATTATCAAAAAGTCGAGAATTGGATTTTCTCTTAGAATAGTTAAAGGTGAGATTTTGACAGAGAATACTCATGCAGGATTTTATCTAAATATTGTCTGGCTGCGTTTTGCACCAACAGAAATGATTTTTATCGGGATACCAAGCAGCTCTTCTACAGTTTGAACAAAGTCTTGGGCATTTTCAGGTAATTCTTCAAATTTTTTGAGCGAAGAAATATTCTCTTTCCATCCTGGAAGAGATATATATGATGGTTGAACCTTTTGCAAAAGCCGGGTTTCAACAGGATATTCTTCCAGTTCCAGACTATCTAATGTGTAACCTGTGCAGATATTGATCGTATCCAGACCGGAATAGACATCGAGCAGTGTGAGAGCGATCTCATCAAAGCCATTGAGCATTGCAGAAAACCTTGCTGCAACTGCATCGAACCATCCGCATCTGCGTGGGCGTCCGGTTGTGGTGCCATATTCTTGCCCTTTTTCGCGTATATATTCCCCCACCTTATCGCGTAGCTCTGTTGGGAAAGGTCCGTTACCAACACGGGTAACATATGCCTTCATTACACCAATTATTTTGTCTATGCTTCTTGGATTAATACCTGTACCGGTCAATGCTCCACCGATCGTTGAATTTGAGGATGTGACGTATGGGTATGTCCCAAAATCAATATCCAGGAGTGTTCCTTGAGCGCCTTCAAAAAGAATATTTTTATTTTCTTTGATCATATTGTTTATCATATATGGAGTGTTACTGATAAAAGGTTTGAGTTGAATTCCAATCTCATATAGCATTTCTACTGAATCTTCTAGGCTAATATTTTCAAGCCAAGAACCTAGCAGATCCCTTTTATTATTGATCAGGTTTGACATTCTGAAAGTAAGATATTCCTTATCAAGCAAATCACCCATGCGGAGCCCCAATCGTGCTGCCTTGTCCGCATATGTAGGGCCAATGCCTGCCTTTGTCGTTCCAATTGCCTGTTTCCCACTCAATTTTTCACCAAGCTCGTCAAGATAGGTCTGGATAGGGAGTGTAAGATGTGCTTGTGAGCTAATGAAAAACCTATCTGCAAGATGAATACCTTTTGATTCGATGTCCTGGATTTCCTGCAATAATCGTTCAAGATTGACAACAACACCATTTCCTATAATACATATCATTTCAGGATTAAGGATGCCAACCGGAATTATATGGAATTTATATGTTGTGTCACCATGAACAACGGTATGACCTGCATTGCATCCTCCTTGAAAGCGCACAATAGCATCCATATTTATAGCAAGTGCATCAACGATCTTTGCCTTTGCTTCATCTCCCCATAATGCTCCTAAGACGACAGTTACTGACATTTGAAACCTCTTTTATAATATTCTTGAATATTTATCATAGGCGCATAACTCTGTGTCAACAAAATCGTAAGAAGAAATGAAAGTCTTGACACAATCATCAGCATTGGTGAAAAAGCAATTGAATAATTATTTCAGGAGTTCATATGAGCCAAAACAGTATAGTAGAAATGCGTGAGCTTGCTCAAAAAATTTGTTCCCTTTCTAATGAGGTTGAAATTGAGGTTATGATCTTTAAAAATAAAAGTGCACTTACACGTTATGCAGATAACTATATTCATCAGAATGTAAGCGACACCTCATATCATATCAGAATACGCACGATAATGGGCAAAAAGACGGCAACCGCAACCACAAATAAATTGGATGATGTTTCTCTTAATTATACTTTGCAGTCTGCAATCGATGCGACGAAAATGCAAAGGGATAATGAGAAACTGCTTCCACTTCCCAAGCAGCAGAAATATCAAAAGGTCGATAACTTTTGTAAAGCTACTGATAAATTTTCCCCACAACAGCGTGCTGAAAGTATCACAAAAGCTGTGAATACCTGTAAGAAAAATAACCTTAAAGGAGCAGGAATATTTTCTAATTCCACTTCTGAAATTGCACTTGCAAACTCTCAAGGGCTTTTCGCATATGACATCTCTACAAATGCAGAATTCAGCATTACTGCAATGGATGGAGCTGCATCGGGCTGGCATGAGATCATAAAAAAAGACATCCACAAGATCGATGTGGAAAAAGCAGCCAAAATAGCTGTCGAAAAGGCGCTTAAGAGCAAGTATCCTGAGAGTTTGAAACCCGGTAAATATACCGTTATTATGGAACCGGCAGCCGTTGCAGAATTTGTGCTTTTCCTTTTGTGGAGAGGATTTAACGGCATGGACTATCTTGAAGGGACAACTTTCCTCAAAGATGGATTGAATAAAAAAGTATTTTCAGAAAAACTTAATGTTTTTGAAGATCCCTATAACCCGATCATCGGCTCACAACCTTTTGATTTCGAAGGAATGCCTGTGAAACCCCTGACCCTTGTTGAGAAAGGTATCCCGAAAGCTTTTGCAACTAACCGATGGATTGCAAAAGAGGCAGGTGTTGATAATAACGGACATGCAATTCCATTACCTACACAGGCAGCATATCCTTTTGCAATGAGGTTTGAAACCGGAAAGAGTTCGGTCGAGAAGATGATAAAGAATACTGAAAAAGGTGTGCTTGTAACTCATTTCCATTATTCAAATATCATTGACCCGATCACATTATTGGTTACCGGAATGACAAGAGATGGATTTTTCACTGTTGAGAATGGGAAGATCACCAAACCTCTTAAAAATATGCGTTTTACGGATAGTGTTATAAATATTTTCTCCAACATAGATGAGATCGGAGATACTGCTGAGATCGCAGG
>JAVCDK010000099.1 GCA_030765865.1 Candidatus Celaenobacter antarcticus
CAACTCCTGTCAATCTTTGCAAATTGAAAACTAATTTGCTTGACACGGGAAACAACAAAAAATATGAAAAACTGAAGTTAAGAAGCTCAGGAGTTCAATGAATAGTTCTCTGTTTGTGTCTATCTTTTTTATTATTTTTGTTATCGCTCAACGGAACAAGAAAAAGAGATTATATAAATATTTTATGAGAAGAAAATCGAAGGACAGGTTACCAATGGATATATCTTTATTAAAAAATCTCTCGAGCAGAGAGGTTAAAATTTATTTTCTTTCAATTGATTCTATGTCGAGTTCGGAAACGGGGATGATCAAATCGGTTAATGAGGATTGGGTATTGCTCGAAAATAAAAAAGGAAAAGATGTTCTGATCAGCAATGATAAGATAATCAAGATCAATACGAAGTAAAAAAAGTTGGCTTACCTTTAAGATAAGCCGATTGAAAATTATTTTCAGAAGATCACTTCTGAGATATCTGAACAATCTCGGGTTTTACATTCTTGTAGCGAGGCATGCTCATCCCGATATTTGCATTGATGTAAGTGGGATCACAGATGAGATATTTTTTCCCGTTCACCATCACATAATCACCGGACACATTGTCGATCTTTACTGCGGTAGCAATATGTCCCGGATAATCCAACCCGATCACTTCGAGCCCGAGAAGTTTTTTCACGAGATAAGCAAAAATGACTGATCGATCTTCGCAGTCACAGTAAGGATAGAAAAGAGTTTCTTCTGCAAAAAGGCATTTCTCTTTTCCAAACTGCTGCTGATCGGTTTTATATTTGAATGCAGTCTGAACGAAACGTAAAAGTATGTTTAGGGCTTCGGATTTTGATTTTCCGGTTAAAATTGGCTTGAGTTGCCCGACAAGCGATGCATAAGATTGGTCCATTAAGGGAGTGTTGAAATAAATTGGATATGACGTGTGCGGATAGGTGTTCAGGAAATTTACGATATTTTTATTATAGGTATATTTGATGGTATAGTTTGTACCGTTATAGGAAAATTTCACCTGCTTCGGCACATTGCCCCATAAAACAGGGAGTGTGTTCAAGCTCAGCGAGACTATCTTATTTGCATCTGGGTAATCGCCTTCGTAGGTATACATCGAACCGAGCTGAAGCTCTTTCCCATCGAGAGACATCACATAAAAACGTTTATTCTCAATTGTGAAGTAGGGTGCGCCGAAAATATCATCCTTGCTTGGAAGGAGCAGGTAAACCTGGTCGTTCGAGTAACCGATCTTGGCATCGTAGCCCGATTTACTCAGCATGAACCATGTGAAAAGGAGCGCATCGGTGTCGTCCCCGTTGTTGATTTCCCCTCCAATTGAATAGAGGAGTGAGCAGTATCCCCAGTCATTCAAGGCGAGGGATCTTTTGTAAAATTCTGCTTTCTGCAGGGTATTTTCGAATTCTGCATTGCTGATCTTTTTCCAGTATTCTGCGATAGACTCATTGTTGGGTTTTCCATTCATAGAAATTTGCAGAGAGGACTCGTTCGGCAGTGAGATAGGGGCTTCGTAAAAATCAACCGATATTGAAAGCGTTTCGGTTTTGGGTGTTTGTTTTTTTGTCTGGATATGAGAAGTTTCTTCCTGCTCGGTCTGCTTCCATGGTTTCGTGGCTGGTTTTGATTTTAATTCTTTTTCCGGTGATTTGAAAGATTTGTGTGTCTCGGGTACATCGAGCTCTTTTATGGTGTCATTTCTTTCTATTTCAGTTTGCTCGAGCGGCTGAGGTTCTGCTTTTGGAATAGCAGTCGGTTTAGGGGTATCATCGACCTTCAAGCCCTGAAAAACCTGGAACTGTTTCCAGTCATCTTCGAGGAACTGCATGAACAGTCTATCCTGCTCGGTTTTATAATCATCGAATTGTTGTTGATCTTTTTTGAGCCATTCTTCATAATCACTTTGGGCGAGCAGGGGTGCAGTGTTCATCACAAGTAAAATAGCAATAAAAATGAGAATTTTATTTTTCATACGTATGCTCCGATCTTTAAATAAAAAAAATTATAAGATGAGGATGAAAAACAGAAATTTTTATGGCAAGAAAAAAATCATTTCAAAATATAAAAAATGTATGTAGGATTAGAATTTCATCCAGAATATAGAAACCCATAAAATTTTTACAATTTGAAATTTATCTTGACAACAAAATTTGCAAGAATATATGTTACGTCTAAAAGGGTAACAAAAAATGAAAGATCTAAAAAAAGTAGAAAAACTTATAATTAACCTTGGCTTATCCTTGCGAGAGGCAAATGTATATACCACTCTTTTTCGAAAAAAGGATTTTACTGCCTCTGAACTCCAACATCTCTCCGGTATCCCTAGAACTAAGGTTTATGAAGTATTGCATCAATTAATTAATAAAGGGATGTGCATTGAGAAGAAAATCGGACGTTATAAAAAGTATGAGGCTACAAATCCCGTATCTGTTTTTGATAAATTACTAAATGATTTGTCAGTAAAAGAAAATTCACTCAATAATGCATTAAAGATTCTATTACCTATTTATAAAAACAGGGAGGAAAATGATAATCCACTAGACTATATTGAAGTTCTTAAGGATAAAAAAAGTATTAATGAGAGATGGTTAGCATTTCAAAAAAATGCAAAGAAAGAAATTCTTGTATTTAATAAATCGCCTTATGCTCTATCCTTAGCTGAGAATTTAAATCATGAACTTGATATTTTAAGAAATAAAGTTAAGGGTAGAGGTATCTATGAATATAATGAAATTATGTATTCGGATGAAAACAATATTAAAATAATATCATCTTCGATTGATGGAGGCGAAGAGGCACGAATAGTCAAAGAATTGCCTATGAAAATGGCTATCTTTGACGAGAAAATTACAATGTTTGCCTTGAATGATCCCATCTCCTTAAAACCTGATATAACATCTATGATTATAATCCATCCCAGCTTTGCAAGGGCACTAAAGTGTGTATTTGAAAGTATCTGGGAAAAAGCAATGCCATTTGAAGAGTTTAAGATTAATTTTGAAAAATCTAACTCTGTAAGAGAAAAAATGTCGTAAAATAAGAGAAGGCCTGTTAGCATATAACTTTGGCGAGTAAACTAACAGACCTATTGTGATAGAAAGAAGTAAACCAATAAATGGGTCGCCCCTCTTCTATTACTTTAATAAAATGAAAAGGGGTTTCAGATTGTCAAGAAAGAGAAAATTAATTAAGTTTTTTGGAAATGTGTATTGGAAAATGCAATCCTTACAGATTCAGACTAGAAAGCAATGAACCATTTACTAAAACTAATGTCTAGGATAGGAAAGGATAATTTTACAAGGTTTATTTACCTTTGTAAATATCCGAATTTTAGATTTTTTAATGTAATAGATAGGTCTCCATCCAGATTTATTCGGGATGGAATATTTATGATAACCAAATCAAAATTAATAAGTGTCCTAATAGATGGTTTTACATCTTATGGGACATAGGAGAAATCATGAAAAAGAAAGTTATAATGTTGGGAATGTTCGCACTGATCCTTTCACTTACTACGTACCTCTTTTCGTTTGATATTCCTGCCGAATTTAATGGAAAGAGAATTTCTGAAACATCAGAGATTTTTCCAGATGGATGGACAGTACCCAAAGGTAATTTCATAGAACCTATAGAAACCAAAGAAAAAGGAACTATTGAATATGTTGGAAGTTGTATGTGGACAGGAATGAGTGATGTCTTTGTTACTGGTAATAATGTTTGGTGTTCGTTTGAAGATGGACTTTGGAAGATTGATATATCTAATATATCAAATCCTGTGTTTCTTTCCAGAGTTTTTACTCCCTTTTATACTTTGAAACAGGGACAGATAATAGGCGCGAATGATATCCTTGTAGAAGGAGATTATGCTTATATCGGTGACCATGAAGGCGTGAGAATTGTTAACATAAACAGTATGGAGCTCCTTTCAACATACTCACTGAAAAGAGCACACAGTCTGTATCTCCAAGGTACCAATCTTTATGTAGTTGATGGAACCGGCTTTTGGGTGTTCGATGTATCCAATCCTGTTGCACCCGATTCAATTGGGTTTTATGAGAAAGCAGGTGCTGTAGGTCTTGACATAGTAAATAATTATGCATATGTGTCAGATACAGGTAGCACAGGACTTACTATTCTCGATATCTCTACTCCTGAAAGTCCAGTTTTTGTTTCTGAATATACAACACCTGGTTGTGGTAACAAAATTATTGTAGCAAATGGATATGCCTTTATAGCAGATCATACTAATGGTCTTGAGATAGTAGATGTAAATAATCCATTGAATCCGACCTTTAAATCAAATGTTGCAATTTCAGGTGCGGCCGTTAATGTAGAAATGATAGATTCTCAATATGTTGTTATATCAGCTTCAACGCCTTCTTCTATTGAAGTTATAGATGTATCTAATCCTGATATTCCCTTTATAGCAGCAAGCTATGGAGGAAGCGGAAACCTGTTTGTGGATGGAGTCAGGCTATTTGAAGTGGGTTCTCATTCCATAAGTATACAGGATGTCACAAATCCATTAAGCTTTTCATCCCTTGGAAGTATTGATGTAGATGTTTATCATTCACTTGGAGTAAGAGTCTCTGGAAATTTTGCTTACATAGTAGACTTTGGTGATTTTTTTAATCCTTCATTAAATATTGTTGATGTTAGTGATTCATATAATCCCTATCCCAGAGGAAATTATTCTATAGGATTTCCTGGTGCTAGTTTAACACTTGATGCTAAGGATGGCTATGCATATGTTCTTGAAATAATGTCTAAGAAGGTAAAGATTATTGATGCAAGTGATCCTGATTTGCCAGTGCTTGCGGGAGAATATACGATGGCTGTAGCTGCAGAGGATATATTAGTTGGTGATCCATATACATATCTTTTAGTGGATAAAGATCTTCAGATAGTGAATTTGCAAGACCCATTGAATCCATCATTAGTAAGTTTTATAACACTTGGAGCTGAGACGGTTAAAAAATTGTATGTAGATAATGGATATGCTTACATTGGGGACAACATAGGTGATGTATGGATTGTTGATGTAAGTAACAGTTTGATCCCACAAGTGGTAAGCACATTTAGTACCGGTGCTGCAACAACCGGTATTTTTGCGGTGGGGAACTCCCTTTATGTTGTTTCTCAAGAAGAACTTCATATTTACGATATCAGTAATATTAATATTCCCGTATTTCTTGGGTCATATTCAGATGCTGATTTGTCGGATTATTCAAACATCTATGTTGAAGCGGATTATGCGTTTATTGTAAACAGTATTGGTGGTTTCTTAAAAATTGATGTGAGTGATCCCTCTGCTCCTTTCCGTGAGGAATTTTATCAAAGCGCGGGATGGTGTCGAGATTTAACTTATGCAAACGACCATCTATATATTTCTACCAATCGCTCTTTTCAAGTTCTCAAAGATGACTCTATATCAGGCATTATTGGTGATTTCAATTCTGATGGTTATGTAGATGCTGCAGACCTTCAGCTTCTCGGAGACCACTGGCACTTTATTAATACAGACCCGGGCTGGGATCCTCTCTATGACTTAGTGCCAGATAATATTATCGATGCTGCTGACTTACAAGTATTTGGAGATCACTGGCACGATGGTACACCTCCCAAATCCGGTGAAGGTGGCAAGGATGGTAAAGGTCCAAACGAGAATGCCGGCATAGTATTTGATTTAGATGCAACCACTTATGGTAATCAGAATCTGACAAGCATACCCTCTCAGCCTGCTGGAACCCCCATACGTTTAGATGTGTATTGTACTGATGTTCAAAATTTAGATACCTATGAATTTGAGGTTATCTATAACCCGACAGAGCTTGAATATTTGTCATCTAGTGCTACAAATCCCCTTACCTTTGAGGGGAACATCCTTGAATCTAATGGTGGAACAGCACTCGGCTGGATGGTTGATTCCTCTACTCCTGGTGTATTAAGTATTGCTTATACCTTAGCAGGCATAGATCCTGCTCAAGCACCTGAAGGAGAAGGTTTGATTGCAGACATTGTATTTATGCCTCTTGTTAACACTTATGGAACCCTTAGCTTTGGAGATGTTTACTACTATGATTCATATGGTGTAGTGGACCTCATTACAGATACCGGAACTGCTACACTTCCTGTAGAGCTTTCTTCTTTCACAGCTAATTATAATACCGTATCAGGATTTGTTGCTCTTTGCTGGGCAACTTCAAGCGAAACTGATGTGAATGGATTCAACATCTATCGTAATACGGAAAATTCTTTTGTTGAATCTGATAAGATCAACGTCGATTTAATAGCAGGTGTCGGAACAACAACCGAGCCCACTGAATACAGTTTTACAGATGAAACGGCAGACCCATATTATACCACATATTACTATTGGCTTCAAGTAATAAACTTTGGCGGCAACAATGACAAGTTTGGTCCCTACCAGTATATCCCGATTGATGTAAACAATAATGGTGAATTGGATATTATTACTTCTATCCTAAGCCCTTGTTATCCCAATCCCGCAAGAATAGGAAATGAGATACGATTTAATTTCCGTGTAGGTGGATTGGAAGGAACTACTCGTAATGTTGAACTAAAGGTTTATAATATCCTTGGTAAATTGGTTGCAGAGGTTGTAAATGGAGATCGGCTTGTTAATGACTATACAGAGACCTGGAAACCTGAGAATCTTTCTAATGGAGTATATTTCTATCAACTCAATACTGAGAACTACAGTGAAGTTAAGAAGATGGTGATCCAATAAGAATCGTTAACATATGGGAATACCCGGGATATCTTTTCGGGTATTCCCTCATTTTCAGAAGAACAAGTAATGATAAGGAAAAAATAATGAAAAAAATGTTGTGTAAAGAAATAATTTTAGCATTAGCCGTGAGTTTGTTTTTTTGTTCAATGGTTTTTGCCGGTCCCAATGAGAATGCCGGTATAAGATTTGATCTGGATGCCACTACCTATGGCAACCAGAACCAGACCAGTATCGATCCTCCATCTATTGGTGATTATATTCGTGTAGATATATATGCTATTAATGTCCATAATTTAGATACCTACGAGTTTGAAGTGAACTACAACCCGAGCCAGCTTGAGTATATAACCGCTAGTGCTACCAATCCCATTACATATGAACCGAATATTCTTACTACTAATGGTGGCACGGCACTCGGCTGGATGATCGATAACTCTATTCCCGGTGTATTAAGTATTGCTTATACCTTAGCAGGCACAGATACTCTTGAAGCACCTGAAGGAGAGGGATTAATTGCAGATATTGTATTTCAGGTTTCAAGCACAATTGGAGATTCTCTCACTTTTGGAGATGTTCACTTCTACGATTCTTTTGGTGTGATGGATATTATCACAGATAAAAGTATTGCTATAATCCCTGGTTCAGTTCCGGTAGATAATGTTGGCTTTGATACTATATATGAAGAGAATAGACTTGAGAATTATCCTAATCCTGTTAAATCTTATACCACTATAGCTTATGCGATCAGAGGAAGAAAGAAGTCAGATGAGGTAGAGATCAAAATATATAATATAGTTGGTCAGTTAGTTGATACCATTGAAGCCAGATATGGAACAGCAGTGTGGGATGGTGGTGATCTTCCAAGTGGTATATATTTCTATAAGTTAGACGCTATGGGTAATACATTAATCAAGAAGATGTTACTCCTTCGCTAAAGTTTCGGAGTATAAATGCTGCTACGCCAGGTTTTATTGCACATCTAGCGGTGTAGCATGATAAATGGATCAAGATTTATACACTTTACCGAATAAAGAGAAAATAAGACTATCTGAAATATATAAAATAGATAAGATGAAGGATAGAGGTGAGTATATTCATAATATTTATTTAAACAAATGGAGTTTTCATATCATATTTAATAATGGTGTGATTATAGATGTAGAAGAGCCCTATTATTATTCGGATTGGGGAGATGCCAGAAATAAGTTAGAGAAAACAAGGAATGATCTTATTCATGCATTTGAGAATTATAAAAAGATATGAATATATGCTTTATCAAACAGCTTAATAGAAATTCAGAATTGTTTATATAATAAACTTAAGATAATTTTCTTTGTTGATAACATGTATTAATGATTCGGGGTAAGTGTTTTTCCACCTGAGCGGAATGGTTACCTGTTTCTTATTCCATTTTATTTCAAAAGCGGAGAGGTCTTCATCCTTTTCTTCTACAAGGTCGATTTCAGCCCCGTCATAGGTCCGCCAAAAATACGAGGATACAAAATCGCGGTTATATTCATGAATTTTGTAGCGTTCTGAGATGATATAATTTTCCCATAGATGTCCGACATCATCTCTGAGCGTAAGTGGTTTGAAGTTATTAATGAGCGCATTTCGTATGCCGATATCATAGAAATAGTAACGGCAGTTTTTTGAAATAACCTTTCGCATATTTCGCGAAAAACCTGTTCTTTTAAAAATGACGAATACCTTTTCTAGTAAATCCAAATATTTTTCTATAGTATTTTTGCTCATTCCCAGTTGTGCTCCGAGCTCATTATAGGAAACTTCCTTACCAATCTGATAAGCAATTAATCTAAGAATTCTAACTAACTTCTCAGAACTGCGAATATTTTCTAATTCGAGTATGTCTTTAAAGAGGTAGGAATTGATCAGCTCTCTCAAATACTCCTGCCTGATTTGGTTATCATTCATAAGGACTACTTCCGGATAGCTACCATAGATCAGGCGGGTCTCAAGATGTGCTTTGATTTCGTGTGGTTTTTCAATTTGTGATATTTCTTTTTCTGCAAGTGGAAACTGCTTTATGTGATATTTTCTTCCTGTGAGCGGTTCTCCAACTTGTTTTGAAAGATCAAAGGATGACGAACCGGATGCAATGATCCGAATGTCAGGAAGATTGTCCACTATCAGCTTGAGATTTAACCCGATTTGTTTTATATATTGAGCTTCGTCGATAATTAGGATTTTATTCTTACCGACGAATTCTCTGAGCTTTTCTATTGATCGGCTGGACAGATATTCCTGAACATGAATATCGTCTCCGGTTACAAAAAGATACTCTTCGGTTCCGTTTAAATATTTCGTAATATAATGCTTGAGGAGGGTTGTTTTTCCGACCCTCCTTGCGCCATAAAGTACAATGACCTTTCCTGGCTGAACAAGCCGATGAAGTGTAATTAAATTTATTTGCGGAATATACATTTTGAACCTCGATAAATTTGTACCAATTAAGAAAACAAATCGTAAATCTGTCAACATACTGACAAAATTGCGCCAAATTCTGTCAACATACTGACAAAATTACGGGTAGTTCTGTCACTCATGCTCGCTACTTACTCTTGGAATAAAAAGCTGTTTCCTCATTCATTAAACACAGGAGCTTGACATTCAATTCCAATAATAATAATGTATTACACTTTTATTTTAAGGATTTTGAAATTTTATGAAAAAAAATATAATTATAAAAGGTGCATCCGAGCACAATCTTAAAAATATTGATGTCATTCTTCCACGCAATAAACTGATCGTATTTACCGGAGTGAGCGGGTCGGGAAAATCATCGCTCGCCTTTGACACACTATATGCAGAAGGACAGCGTCGGTATATCGAATCTCTTTCATCTTATGCACGGCAATTTCTCGGGCAGATGGAAAAGCCGAAAGTCGATTATATCGAAGGTCTCTCTCCGGCAGTGTCTATCGAGCAGAAAGCTGCAAGCCACAATCCGAGATCAACAGTCGGTACTGTGACGGAAATATATGATTATCTGCGCGTGTTGTTTGCTCGTATCGGCACTCAATACTGTTATCAGTGCGGGAAGCCGGTTTCTTCACAATCACTTGACCAGATGGTCAATACACTGCTCGATCTCGAACCCGGAACAAGGATACAAATATTAGCCCCCCTTGTGCGTGAACGAAAGGGAGAACATAAGGATGTGCTCAGCCGTATCAAGCGCGAGGGTTTTGTGCGAATGCGCATCAACGGTGTTATTCATGACGTAAATGATACAATTAAATTGGATAAAAAGAGCAAGCACAATATCGAGGTCATCGTTGACAGACTTGTTTTAAAAAAGAGTGTTGAAAGCAGGCTAACGGACTCGATGGAGTTGGCACTCGATCTTGCTGATGGCGTGGTGATGATCGACTTTCCTGATAAAAACGAGACGCAGCTTTTCAGCATTCAGAATGCCTGCCCGACCTGTAACATCAGTTATCCGAAGCTGAACCCGCAGATGTTCTCATTTAATAGTCCTATTGGAATGTGCGAGACGTGCAACGGCTTGGGTACGAGTATGGAACTCGATGAGGATAAGATCGTTCCTGATAAAAGCAGATCTTTGCTGGAAGGAGCTGTGGTATACTGGGGACAGCTTCAGGAGAAGCGCCGATCATGGCGGTATAAAATTTTGTTGCAACTGGCAGACGAATTTGGCTTCTCATTAAAAACGCCATGGAATAAATTGAGCGAGCAAGCGCAAGATGTAATTCTCTATGGCTCAAGAGGGAAAGAGTTTAGGATCGACTGGGATATGGAAACTAGTTCAGGTCATTATATGACACAGTTCGAAGGGTTGATCCCCACAATACAGCGCAGGTTCCGAGAAACAAAATCAGAAGCAATGCGAAGGATGTATCTCACCTATTACAGCGAAAAACCATGCATAAGCTGTGATGGCACAAAACTTCGTATCGAGAGCAGGTATGTGAAAATTAATGGAAAATCGATAGTCGAGATATCCCAGATGTCCATTCGCGATGCCTATGATTTTCTAAATAATCTGAAACTTACCGGAAACGATAAGATCATCGCAGAGGAACTTATCAAAGAGATAAAGGCACGATTGCAGTTTATGCTGAATGTTGGACTGCATTATCTTACACTTGATAGAAGCGCCCCGACACTTTCGGGTGGAGAATCCGAGCGTATCCGTCTTGCAAGTCAGATTGGGAGCGGACTTGTGGGAGTCATGTATATCCTCGATGAACCCACGATCGGATTACACCAGCGAGATAACAAGCGCCTCATCGAAATGCTCGCAGGTTTGCGAACGATAGGGAATACGGTCATTGTTGTGGAGCATGATGCAGAGATGATGAAACAAGCAGATCATATTCTTGATTTCGGTCCCCTTGGAGGTGTGTATGGCGGCGAAATCGTTGCTCAGGGTTCATTTGATGAGATAGTTAAGAATGAGAATTCCCTCACCGGTAAATATCTTTCAGGGACATTGAACATTCCGGAGCCGAAATATTATCGAGCGAAGAGACATGGATATTTGACACTTAAAAAAGTGCATCAAAACAATCTTAAAAATATCAATGTGAAAATTCCCCTTGGAGTTTTTACCTGTATTACAGGTGTGTCCGGTTCAGGGAAAAGCTCACTCATTAATCAAACCCTTTATCCCGTCATCGCGAATCAGCTCTATCATAGCACACACACCGAGGGCAAATACGAAGGCATTGAAAACCTTGAGGGCATTGATAAGATCATCAATATTACTCAAGACCCGATCGGTCGAACTCCCCGCTCAAATCCTGCCACCTATACAAAAGTATTTGATGAGATCCGAAACATTTTTGCCCGAACTCCATCAGCAAAAGTTCGTGGATATAAACCAAGCCGGTTTAGTTTTAATGTATCTGGAGGACGTTGCGAAGCATGCAGGGGAAATGGCGTCAAGCAAATCGAAATGCACTTTCTCGCCGATGTGTTTGTGACCTGCGAAGTGTGTAAAGGGAAACGATTCAACAAAGAAACTCTCCAGATAAAATATAAAGACAAGAATATTTATGATGTGCTTAATATGGATGTGCAGGAAGCGCTGAAATTTTTTGAAAATATTCCTAAAATAAAAAGAAAATTGCATACTCTTTGTGATGTTGGTCTGGATTATATCAAGCTCGGACAACCGTCGCCAACCCTTTCCGGAGGTGAAGCACAGCGGGTAAAACTGTCACGCGAATTGAGTAAAACAAGTACTGGGAATACTCTTTATATACTCGATGAGCCGACGACCGGACTGCATTTCCACGATATCAGAAAGCTTATTTCTGTTCTTAATAAATTGGTCGACAAAGGCAATACGGTAGTCGTTATTGAGCATAATCTTGATGTGATAAAATGTGCGGATTATATTATTGATCTTGGGCCCGAAGGTGGCGACGAAGGGGGTGAGATCGTTGCAACAGGCACGCCATTTCAAGTGGCAAAAGTGAAGAAATCCTATACAGGGCAGTATCTTAAACCCCTTTTCCCCGAATTCAAAGAGCAAAAGAATTGACAGGTATTGTATGTTTTTGATGGTTATCATATATTTAAACGGAGAATAAAAAATATGCAAAGGTTTTTCGTCCTTTTGATCATGATATGCCTTTTTTTTATTGGGTTAGTTTCATGTACAACACAGGAGAGACCTTTTAAACCTGCCGAATTTACCGTTAAACTACAGCCAAATCCTCTTGATTCAACCCTGACTGATGTGTATGTGAAAAACGTGCAAAAAGATCAATCACAGCTTTTCATTACACTTTCGGATGTCGAGGTGCAACACTATCATCCGGCGGAATTTAACAGAGGTTCAATATACGTGAT
>JAVCDK010000012.1 GCA_030765865.1 Candidatus Celaenobacter antarcticus
GAAGTTCGAGAAATTCAGAAATGCTTAGAAAGTAACAGTATTACGTGTATAATTGAGGGATTGTAATTTAAAACCTCACCCTTGCCCTCTCCTGCGAGGAGAGGGAAGTAAAGGGAGAGGTACTTTAAAAACCTGAGCAGTCATGGATCACTCCGTGATAACCGCAGATTAGTGCAGGATAAACCTGCATCTATCCCGAGAATATTTAGACGCTCGGGCAGGAATCACTCATTATTTTAATTTGTTATTTTATTTATCGGAGTGGAATTCACAATTTCTAAAGCTATATCAACTAATTCTGTTGTAATCTCCCAACCATAGGTTAATGCATCAATTTTAGATTTAAATAGAAACTGCTCTTTCGATCTTGCTTTTGGATTATCTGGAATCATCAAAGAGGCAGACCAAATATTGCTCTCAAGGGGGTTCATTATTGCAGACGAATTATTATAATCAAGTGACACATAATGCTGTATACAGTCTCTATAATCAGTTAATTTCTCTCCAAATTTTTTCCAACTACTATCCAAAAGATTTCCAAGCTTTTCTTGCATATTATCTTTGCACAAACACAAGACTTTCTTAAAAGTACTCGGTATAGAATCCTTTTCCGCACCAAAATTTTTCCACAAGATAAAACGTGTTGTATCATATACTCGTCTTGCAACAGTTATTAGGGCATCAAATTCATAATAGCCCTCATTCTGATTCATAAATTGATAATTATCATACTCTTTCTCGGATTTTATTGAAAACCTGGAGTATTCATGCGTTATATCTAGATACTTATAAGCTAAACGTTTACAATGATAAATAGCTGAGCCTGTTATATATTCGAGATTTTTCATATAAGACCATATATTCGCTTTTTCATTAAGCTTTTCCCCTTGCCCTGTAACTAATAAAGAGTGCCTGATATCCAACATTCTGTTTACATCAAATGAAGTTGAATATTGTTTGGTATAAGGGAGCAACATTGATATCTCAAAATCCGAGCGAATTTTATTAACGCGAATTATAGGTCTTAGTTTATATTTCGAAATAAAAGTGTTCGGATCTATTATATTATCCGTAGACCCAATATACCATTTCCCGTTTTCATTCTTATCAATTTCAATTCCACGTTCTAAAATTATTTTTATTGTTTCATAATTTTCCATAATTTTTACCTTAAATTACACCTATTTAATTGATATTTATTATACAAATAAAAAATTTTGAAATTCTCATACATCAAATAGAAAAAAGAGAATTTATGTCAATCAAATAATTTTCAATCAGCCAACAGTACCTCTCCCAGTCAATATATTTCAAATCTGAGGTAACAAAAAGGGGCTGAAAATTTTCAACCCCTACTATTTCATTAATTTAATTTCGTGTCTTTTCGCGCATTTCCGCTTGCCGCGCCATAGTGAAACGAAGGCGGGTGGTTTACATTAAAACACATCAAACGTATAGGACACCTTCAGGAAATAGGTGTCTTTCTTTTCTCCATGCAACTTTAATTCGTTCAATTTTGTTTCAGTATCAAGAGACGTGATGCCAGCATAGACTGCGATATTCGCATAAGGATTATACACAAAAAGCGGATAGATATTTAACTCACTAGAACTCTCATTTTCGACAGCCACATCTGAATAGCTGTACTGCACAATACCTCTTATCCAGAACTGTTTATTGAACTGGTACTTCAACGTCAACTGGTGCACCTGTGCATGATAGATATTATGCAGCTCCTCGTACTCACTTCGTATATCCAGGTCGATCTTATCACTTGGTCTGACATTTAAAAAAACCTCATATTTTCTGTAGTGCTCAATGCGGGGATCATCTCGATCGAACCACATATATTTTCCAAACTCAAGATCAAAATCTACCACAAAAAAATCTGAGGGATAGGTCTGGAACGAAATCCAGGGTGTGTACATATGGTTATCCTTCCCAGCAAAATGTATCATCTGAAAATTGACTCCCGACCATATCTCAAACCTGCTCTTAAAAATACCGCCTGTGTAGAATTTCAGAAAATGTTCTTTAGTATAACTGAAATCCAGATCATACTTGATATTTGCATCGTATCCGACCTCAAATAATCGAAGAAACTGCTCATCATGCGAAGCTCTTTTGTGCCATTCACCATGATTATCTAAGAATTGAATATCATTCTCAGGAATAAAACCCATATCTGCTTTGAAATTCTTTGAGATCGCCTTCAACTCCAGATTTACGAAGAAATCCTCAGAGTCAAAGGTGAGCTCACCGAAGTATCCAAAGCCCTTGTGCCAGGTTTTGTCTTTTGTTTGATCTGCCGAACCCACAAGCTGGACATATCCGCGTAAATTCTTAATAAATGTAAATGTTCCATCAACATCCCCAACGAGATTGTAGTATTCCTTGAACTTGCGCACGGCAAGAGCACTGCGAAGAAAAGAATTGCCGTTTCGGGCTTTTTTCTCATAGGTCAAGAAGCCAAAATATGCATTCGCAGAACCATCATAACCATCAATGAATCGAGCTCCATTTGCATTTTCGTCGATCGCACCTAAACCGAAGATGTAATTTCTTTTATAAGCACCCGAGAACTTTGCTCCGAGTATCGGGTCGAATATTTTTCTCGTATGATAGATCGTGATCGGTGTGTGAAAAGGATTTGTGCTTTCAATAAAGAACGGACGTTTTTCTGCAAAGTAAACCGGAAAACGAGTATTCACATCTATCTCAATCTCATCCGCTTCAATAATGCTGAAGTCAGGATTGATAGTCATTGTTGTGGAAAGATTTGAATTGGGCTCGTAGAAGACATTCAATTCCGGTTCATATTTTCTCTTAATCTGATGTGTCCCCGTCTTTTTACCTTCTTCATCTGTATAACTCATCAGGAATGACGGAATCAACTTTAAATTCTGATTGGTCGGCAATTCTTCAAATATGAGAATCCCATAATTATCATAGAAATTCTGTCCATTCCTGTCAACAGGAGTGGCACTTATCTCTTCCTTTCTATCTTCAATATATCTTTTAAGAAAGAAACCCCATTTTACATTCTCGCCGCTTTGATATTTAATATTCTTCAGCGGAATTTTCATTTCTATAGAATACCCATAATCCGTAAGCTCTCCAAATGAATCATAATGAATATCTATGGACGTGTCAATCTCGTCGACCACAATGCCGTCCGCCTGTTCCCCGAATCCGTTTGAGCCGAAATAATAAGCTTTTGCATTGGAAAAGAATGTATCAATGTACAGAAATATTCTGTCCGTATAATATATTTTGTCTCTGATACAGTGGAATAATCGTATTTTCTCCGGATCTTCCATGAAGCACTTCATAGCCACATAAATGTTTTCGTCATCATACAGAAGATAACCGGCAGTGCGCTCCGAAGGTTCGGTGTTATCTCCGGGTGAAGTCTGGTAAAAGGTATCAACTATGGCAGCTTCCACCCATTCTCCATCTTCTATGATGCCGTCTATGATAGGTGGATCAAGGGTTTTGGGTACATGGATATTCAATTTTGCTAACAGATTCAATGGAATCAAAAACGCTATGAGTAATAAATAATATTTGAGTTTCAAAGGCACTCTCCATTATTATTTGCTATGAACTTGAGATTCTTTAAATCTTTCAATTCATTTTGTATTAACAATTTTTCTGTCAATATTAAATACTCTAGTAAAATTTTTATTTTCGAACTTTTTTATCAAATTTCAATTATCCTTTTTTTACATGACCCTTCTTAAAATGTGTGAGCTTACCCGAACCTTTCTTGGAAAATTGCGCACTCTTTGATTTTTTCGAGTTCTGTTTTGCTTGTTTTTCTTTTAGAAAATCTTTCATGCTTTTTTTCATACACTGTACTCCTTTCTCATTACATCCATATTGATAACTCTATCCGCTAATTTCTCAACAAGAAATCTGTCATGAGTGGCAAAAATAATGCTGCCGGTATAAGATTCCAGGGCATCTTCCAGAGCTTCTCTTGCAGCTATCTCCAGATGATTCGTGGGCTCATCCAGCACCAAAACATTTGCTCCAGATACAATAATTTTAACCAGGGCAACCTTGCTTCTCTCACCAATGCTTAATGTTTTTACTGGATTGAGTATCAACTTTTCAGATATATAAAGACACCCGAGCACTGTCCGCGCAAAAGTCTGTTTCTGCTTATCTCCGTGTGCAACTTCCTCCAGTACTGTGTTGTCAAAATTCAAATTTTCATAGTCCTGTGAGTAATAACCGATCTTCACCTGCGGAGACCAAGTAATATCTCCCTCAAATCCATCCAGATGACCGGTAAGTGCCTTGAGCAAAGTTGATTTCCCGCTTCCGTTTTTACCGATTATTGCTACTCGGTCACCATTCTCGATCTGCAGATCAATATTCTTCAATATTACCTTTGAAACAAAGTTTTTTGTAAGATGTGCGACATCTAATATCCATCTGCTCTTGATACACTCATTATCAAAATGAAATGCTCTCTTCTTCTCAATAAACGGCTTCTCTGCGTCTGCTTCTTCGATCTGCCTCTCGACTCTTCTTTGCAGGTTTTTCGCCTGCTGCATTGCATTTTTTGCCAGGTTGCTCACACATTCATATACGGGTGCGTATCCTTCTGAGCCGGTTTCTGCCTGATGACTATGAGCCCATTGTGTACGCTTTTGAGCTGCGGCTTTCAGCTTTTTTATTTTCTTTTTCTGCTCTTCATATATATGGATTTTTCTATGAAGCTTACGTTCTTTCTCCTGTTTATAAAAAGAATAATTTCCGGAATAGCTCCTCACTCCGCTTGGTGAAAGATCGAGGATCGAGCTCACGCAGGAATCAAGAATAAATCTGTCATGGCTGATGATGATATACGGTATCTTGATCTCATTGAGAAAATTCTCCAGCCATTTGAGCGCCTCTATATCCAGATGATTTGTGGGTTCATCCAGTAGCAGCACTTCGGGGTTCTTCATCAATATACTGCAGAGTGCAAGACGTGTTTGCTCACCTCCGCTTAAGGACGATATCTTTCTTTGGAGCATCTTCTTATCGAAACCAAAACGCGTTGTGATCTTTTCTAGTGTAATCCCGAAATCATATCCTCTATTTCTTTCAAATTGAGAAAGTATAGAACTGACCTGTGCAGGAGTGAAATTTTCAAGATGATCGATCTTCTGCTTTAATTGTGCCAATGTTGGATTGCTATCCCACAAAAATGAGATTCCCGATTTTGTTATCGGCAAGTCCAATTCTTGAGGAAGATACCCGATCGAAAGCTCAGGTTTATGATATACAACACCTCCGACCGGGTTTATTACTTTTCTCAAAATATCCACAAGGGTCGATTTGCCGCAGCCGTTCTTTCCAATCAGACCGATCCTGCTGTGCTCGTGAACAGCAAAAGAGACATTTGCAAAGAGCATATCCGGTTGCGTATCATAACGAAATGCAATGTTGTCGGATCTGATTATCTGCATGAAATATTCCTTTATTTGCTATGCTGTCAGAAGCTCTGACTCGTGCTCTTCCATGAACTGGTTGGAATAGAGCCGGTAATAGTAGCCCTTCATCTTAATAAGCTCATGATGGGTTCCTTGCTCGGTTATTTTGCCTTTTTGAACAACAAGAATTCGATCAGCAGAACGTATTGTTGAGAGCCGATGAGCAATAATGAAACTCGTCCGATCTTCCAGCACTTTATGAATTGCATTCTGAATTTTCTGTTCTGTTTCCGTATCAACCGAAGAGGTCGCTTCATCGAGGACAAATATTTTCGGATCGGTCAAGATCGCTCGTGCAAAGGATATAAGCTGCTTCTCACCGGTAGAAAGTAAGCCGCCACCTTCTCCCACTTCAGAATCGTAGCCATTTTCAAGCTGAGAAATGAACTCGTGGGCATTTACCAATTTTGCTGCTTCGATGATCTCCTTTTCGCTTGCATCAAGTCTTCCGTAAGCAATATTATCCTTGATCGTACCGCTGAAAAGATGGGGAGTCTGTAGCACATATCCAAGATTAGAATGAAGCCAGAGCAGCGACCTTTTCCTATAGTCGGCGCCGTCAATTAGTACTTCGCCTTTTGTCGGTTCATAGAACCTGCATGCGAGGTTAACTATCGTGCTTTTACCGGAACCCGTTTCACCGACAAGTGCGATCGTTTCACCTGCTTTTATTTCAAGATTGAAATCATCGAGTACATATTCTCCGTCTTTATAACCGAAGGAAACATCTTTGAAATGAATATTTCCACTGATTTCAGGCCAATTTTCTTTCTTGCATTCAGTAATATCCCCATACTTATCAACAACTTCGGACGTGTCCTGAATATCGGGTTTCTCATCTATCATAGAGAATATCCTTTCTGCGGATGCCTGTGCATTCTGGAGCTCTGCAAACACGCGGGAAAGCTCACGGAGGGGTTCGAAGAATTGAATTGTATATGAGATAAATGCGACAAGCGTTCCATAGGATAGCGTTCCGAGTATCACCCCCGAGCCACCTTTCCAAAGCACAAGTCCTGTTCCTATGCTTCCAAGTGTAAGTACGACAGGCAGATAGAGCGAGGAGAATATCGCAGCTCGGACTGAGGAGTGGTTCATTTTGGTCGTGATCTCCTGGAATTCGAGCAGGTTCTCTTCTTCGCGAACCAGTGTCTTTGTTGTCTTTGCTCCTGTGATGCCTTCGCTGAATGCTCCGGTTATCTGTGAGTTTATCTTTCTTACTTTTCTATATGCTTTGAGGATTTTCTTCTGGAAATACAAACTTATCACCACAAGTACCGGTACAACAGTCAAAGTGATAAGTGCCAGTTTCCAATTCATGAAAAGCATCACGAATACAATGCCGAGCATAAGTGAAACACCCCAGACCATATCGACCAAACCCCAGGAAATGAATTCCCCGAGACGCGTGCTATCCGATGTCATTCTTGTCATTATCCAGCCAACTGGAGTTTTATCATAATAATTAAAAGACAGCTCCTGAAGATGCTTGAAGCCCTTTTTGCGAATATCATACGAGATGCCCATTTCGATCTTTCCTGCAATTGCGATGAAGAAGTAGATGTTCATGCTTTGTACAAAGATAAGCACAAAATATACTATACCAAAAGCCACTATTCCATTTGTGTTTTTCGGAACAACGAAATGGTCGATCGCATATTTGGTCATCAGGGGGAATATCACATCTACCCCTGCGAGGACAAGCATAAAGACTGCAAGAACCAGCAATCTTTTTTTGTAAGGTTTGATGAACTGATACAATTTCTTCCAGAGCGAAAAATCAAATCTCTTAGTATATTCCTGTTCTTTATATACACTCATTTTTTTATCCTAAATAATTTTATGAATTACCATTTTATAAAGCTGTTTCCAAAGAAATTTTCTTCTTATCGATGCCGATTTTTACGTTATTATTCTCGAGTTCTGTTTCCAGTTCTTCTTCCAGCGAGTTCTGGATCATCCAGACTCGTTTGTACAATCCTTCCTGACTGACCAATTCTTCATGTGAGCCGATCTGAACGAGTTCACCATGCTCAAGCACAAGTATGATGTTCGCTTCAGAAAGTGTGGTCAACCGATGAGAGATAATGAAGGTCGTTGCCTTCTGTTCTCTCTTGTTAAGTTGAGTTCTTATTGCTGCATCTGTTTCTGTATCGACAGCACTCAGAGAGTCGTCGAATATCAAAATCGGTGTGTTCATAACGAGAGTTCTCGCCATGGCAACTCTCTGTTTCTGACCGCCGGATAGTGTGACACCGCGCTCACCAACGGCAGTTTCATATCCCTTCTGGAAATCCAATATGACATCGTGAACTGATGCTATCTGCGCTGCATCGAAAACCTCGTCATCTTCACAATCTAATCTGCTCATACCGATATTCTCTTTAAGAGTACGAGAAAACAGGAATGGTTCCTGAAGTACGATACCCACATTTTTTCTAATTGAATGCTTATCAATATCCTTCAGCTCTATTCCATCTATTTTGATGGAACCGCTTGTATAATCATATAAGCGTGGAAGAAGATGTACCAGAGAAGATTTGCCTGAACCCGTGGGTCCCAGAATTGCAATGGTCTGACCGGGTTCAGCAGAGAAAGAGATGTTCTTCAACACCGGTTTCCCGGCCTCGTATTCGAAGCTTACATCCTTGAATTCGATCTTTCCCTTAACTGATATTTCTTCATCATCATTAAATTCTTCGGTCGGCTCATCAAGGATCTCATGGATACGACCGACAGAAACCATGGTCTTACCCATATCTGTAAGCACTCTTCCCATCTGCCTGATAGGCCAGAGCATCATACCCACAAAGGTAGAGAAGGCGAGGAGTGTGCCGAGAGATATCACCCCATTGGCAGCCCAAAACGTTCCGAGTATCAAAACTGCTGCTATCTGAATAAGAGAGAGAAAATCTGATATCGACCAGTACCATGCCAGAAGCCGTATCAATCTATAGGTGAGGTCGCGGTATTCGCTATTCTTCTCATCAAACTTATCGATCTCATGTGCCTGTCGGGCAAATGCACGCACCACTCTCACACCTGTTAAGTTCTCCTGAAGCACGGTTGACATTCTTCCTTCAGATTCGTCAGAAAGCTGGAATGCATTTTTTACTTTTATGAAGAATATCACTGCAAATCCAAAGATAAACGGAATAAGTGCCATAGAAACCATTGTCATCGGTGCGCTCATTGGAAGCATAAATGAAAGTGCAAACCCGACCATGAACAATGCTCTCCCCAGTTCAACGAACTGGATCGATAGAAATCTTCTTACAGTCTCCACATCCGAGGTGCATCGCTGTATTAGATCGCCTGTTTTTGATTTCACATGATAATCATAAGGAAGAAGCTGGAGATGATCATACACTTTATCGCGAATATGTTGCGCAATAGATTCTGAGGCGACTGCGGACCATTTGCCTTTGAAATAGAGAAATACTCCTCTTGTCAATGTGATGAGGATCAGCACTATGCTACAGATCCACAATTTTCCGACAAGTCCGGAGTGACCGCCAAAGAAATTATATGCACCCGAGAACACCGGTTTTAGCCAACCCTGAGCTTCGAGAGCCTTGTCACCGATAATTGAATCGACAGTAACCCGAAGTACCATTGGCCAGAGAAATGACAGAAATGTTGCTACTCCGATTGCTGCAATAGCTATGATATAGAGAGCTCTATTGCTCTTCATAAACTGCCACAAATAATATAATTTTTTCATATTGACCTGCTAGGAGGATAAATTGATTAACATAAAAGAACCGCTATTTTAATATGAATCCGGACTTTGTTCAGGAGTGGTAAAACAAAAAAAGCCACGGATTCGCACGTCCGTGGCTTGCATTAAAAAATGTTATTTTATTGTATGAACCTCGGACGGGCGGTTGTTGAATTAACTGAAAAGCACACTATTTTAATTTTATATAGACCAGTTGCGTCATTAGGAATAAGTCTGATCATGCGATGAACCTCCATCCGAATTATTTTTTCATTTGAACCAAAACTGGCAAACAGTCCGGGAGAGTGTCAAGAAAATATGAAATTTTATAATTAAATACGCCTGACTCCTATAAGAGTATATCTAAAGTTTGGATACACTTGAAAATTCCGGTTTTATGAGCCACTCAATATCATAGTTAAAGAATTACTTGACGAAAATATGTAAATTGGTGAGGATTTTTTACAGTGAAAGTCCATATTTAAAAGATGGTTTTTTTTCATATTTTTTGCTGTCACATAACGAGGGGAGTCAGCTTTTTCCAATATTATTTAGTCAAGATGTAATAAAAGATCAAATTTGATTAACTCGATTTGAGAATTCTTAAGCTGGGTCTTTTATTTCTCCTTCACTACTACTGTTCCTGCGATAAGATCATGAAACCCCTGGTGCTTTTTCGTAAAGAGAATGAGAAGTATTCCAAGACCGCCAAAAAGAATTGAAAATATTTTTAATAAAAATCGTATTAAAGCAGTCGTAAAAGTAATCATGGAATCGTCATGACTGTCTTGCACTTGGATGCCTATGAGTAATTTCCCAATGGTTCCCTGCAAAGAGGAGCATTCAAATGCACAATAATAAATAATAATAAAAATGACATACATAATGACGTGTGTCCCAAACATTAAACCCCACGCATCTTGAAAGAAAAAGCAGATGCCATCACATAAATAGTATAGTATTATAATGAAGGGCAAATCAAGAATAAATGCCGCTAATCGTCGAAATATACTCGCATAAGATACTGAACTCATTATCACTCCATAAAATCAGTCTCATATTAATTATCCTTTTAGATTAACTCTATTGAATCTTTATTAACATATACCAAATAGATAAAGTTTATTTTTTTTGTCAAAAAAAACGGCTCGAGAATTTACCCCGAGCCGAAGAAAAAGAAATTAATTTCTTATTTACATTAATCCCATTCCAATAGCAAGACTGAAAGCAAAGATGTCGAGTTTGTGTTTCCCGGGCATATTCTCTGGTGCACCAACAGTAGGATATTTTGCAACATCACGTTCTTTACCCATGATATATTCGAGACCGAAATCGATATCAAACTTGCCAGCGCAGAAACCTAAGCCGGCAGTAACAGCATTGTTTGTGGAGGAAGGGAATAGTATAGTAAGAGTTGAATCCGGAGCTGGAGCTGGATCATAATAAAAACCTGCACGGAGTGCTAATTTTTCACTCGCCATGTACTCAAGACCAAAGCGTAACTGGGTACAATCTTTCCAGTCAAGCACAAAAGTGTCATCACCGGTTGTTGCTGTTGCGGCTTTCCAATAGGGATCTTTAAAATCTGTGTGGAATTCTTTTTCACTTTTTGCCCATTGGCTATATTGTGCATCAGCAGTTATGGTAAGATTCTCCATTGGCTTTACTGCAACACCAAACGCTGCCCAAAGAGGCCAGGCAACATCACGATCGAAATCACTTGTCCCAAGATAACCCATAAAGGACATGAGTGCATTTTCAGCTTCACCGCTCATGGTGACTTTGATCTCCGTACGTGCACTTACACCAAATTGGATCATCTCTGACAATTTGCAGAGCAAACCACCGGAAACACCAAATCCTGTGCCTGTTGAAGATTCGGAATATTGAAACCCATGAGATACACCCAAAGTATCAGTATAGATTGAAGGTCTCTTCATATCAAACATGCCATAGAAGATGTTACCTGTTACACCAAAAGAGAACATGTCGTTGATCTTGTAGGCAATTGTCGGTGCAATGTCAATCACGCCGATTTTTGACATCCATTCGAGATCACCAGCGGAGATTGGAATCAGATCTGCGCCATTATACTCTGCACCGAGACCTGCCGGCACAAAGACTCCAAGCCCAAAGGCAAGTTTGCCCATGCTGTAATTTGCAAAGAGATTTGGGCTTGCATAATGATTTGTTTTAGTTTTTGCATCAATAACGAAATAATCCGGTGGATACCCAAAATCGGATGAATTTGCTTTGTAGGTGCCGAAGGGAATAATATCAGTACCGAAAGCATAGAGGGAAGAGTTCTGCCCTGCAAGACCTGCAGGATTCCAATAGATTGCAGTTGGGTCATCTGCAAGACCCACCATTGCTCCACCCATTCCCAAAGCTCGCGGTCCAACACTGTTTAGACTGAGACCATTTGCAAAGAGTGAAGATACTGAGAAGATAGTAACTAGAAATAGAACTAATAGTCCTTTTTTCATACCTACTCCTTTCATTATTTTGATATAGGTTATTCGAAAGAAAAATTCCTTAAATTTTTGTCAATAAATTTACTTCCATTATACTTTCTATTTATGCTTATAATAGCCAAATGTTATATAGAGATTGCAATAAGTGAAAAAAAGTTCTAATATTTGAAAAGCCAAAAGCTCGAATCCCGAAAAAATTATATTCTAATTTTATTCCTAAAATTTTTCATGCCTGCAAAGGTGTAACATAGTGAAGACAGGTTTTCCCCAGCACTAAGTCCTTATATAACAGTGTAGTGTGACGAATACTGGTAGCGTTATTCTTTTTAGTTTCGGTTTAGACGAATTAAAACAGTATTTACTTACTCTAAACCGAGCAGGTAAGCGATCTTATCCCATGCAGCATTACGTTTATCATCAAAACGATCGAGATAAACCTCTTCACCGGTTTCTATATAATCTATTGCTGCGTTACCTTCATCAATAAGAATACCAAACGCATCGATTATCTCGGACACATATGCAATACCTTCACTGTTCATGACACCAGAATCGAGCAGCACATTGAGTTGGTCAGAAACCGCTTCACACATACCCACATATTCCAGGAGCATATCAACGGTTTCTTGGTCTGTGTATACTGTTCTGCGTGTGCGGCGGAATCAGAAGGATTCCGACGGTAACAAACAACCCAAACTCTGAATCGGTACGATTCAGACGAAACGAACTGATAACACGAACCGCTGACACGCTTGTTAGCAGCATCTTATTCATTTTAATAGCAAACACTTTTTCACAACTTTAGTTTTGCCATTAATATTCAACTTATAATAATAAATACCAGAACTAACTAGTTTTCCAGACTCATCATCACCGTTCCAAATA